>NZ_CP032409.1 GCF_016806065.1 Rhizobium rosettiformans | reverse complement strand
ATGCGCCATGGCACGTGCCAGCTATTTGGGGAGCGCACGCGCCATGGCGCTTAGTGCCCCGCCACTGGCCTACTTTTGCGCCGCCACGTGGCCGGTTTTGTCTCCGCCGTTGACATACAAATCATCCCGCAGAAGAATCCGGCTAAAATCACATAGATTCCGTAAATATCGGACGCAGCTCGAACTAGCGCCAAGGCTACTGAGGCACTGCCATGGTGACCGTGCAACGTTGTTCTTTCTTCGCCTTGGCGGCCGCCTCTGCGCACGCCGCAAGCGTCTCCTGATTGGCGCGCACAAGATTGCTGGCCTCAACCAGGTTGCGCCAGCCTCCTGGGCTTCCCGACTGCATGAGCGAGATTCCCGCATTCCAGCGGTCGGCATTCATGGCGATCGAGGCTACGGCCATATCGACCGATCCGGGCAGAACGCGCGGAAGGAACAACGTCAACAGCACGCCGGCGACCAGGCCGGCCGCTCCCACGCCCCAAAGCCACCAATCCTGTTCCCGACGAAGGCGGGCGGCCCTGACGAACTCGCGAAGATCGCCGGTCACGCGCTCGAGGGCTTGTCCTCGAGCCTCGATCGTGCGCCCAGCACCCTCCGAAATCCGGTCGCCGGCGTTCTCGAGCGCGCGGGCGTAATGATCGGGGCCATTCCTGAGCGCCGGCGACTTCTGCAAGGCTTCAAGGGCCTGTCCAACGGCGGTAACCTGCTTGACCATACGGCCAAGCTCCGGGCCGTAATCGGGCGGCTGCTGGATTTTCTCGAATTCCTCGAACGCCGCTTCCACCCCCTTGCGGATGACGGTCATTTCGCCGCCAACGTCGCGCGTCAGCTTCTCGACAGATCGCCGCAACGTATCGAAAGCCTGGGCCGGGTCGCTGCCTGCGTCCTGCTCGTCTGGTTCTGTACCCTCGCTCTCGTCCGTCATGGCGTCTCCTATCGTTCCATCCCAAGGCCCTGGCTCCGGCCGCGTGCAAGGCTCTGCTCCATGTTGCGGGCGAGGCTTTCACTCTGCCGCACATGACCGATTCCGAGGTCCTGGCTGCGATTGCGCAGGATCGATTCAACCTGCGGATCGCGCTCAAGGTTCTTTGTCATGCCGCGCATTTGCCCCTCGACCTTCCCGCGCGCCTCGTCGTGCTGCCAACCGCGAAGCTCCTGGCGTTCGCCCTGTAGCTCCTGCCAGCGCTGCACGAACCGTTCGGCCCTGACGTTCGGGTCCGCCAGTGCGGCGCGCTCCCGGTCCATGCCGGCGCTGAGTTGGCCGACACGCTCGCGGCCGGAAAGCTCCTGCATGGCAGCCCGCGTCTCGGGGTCATGCTGCAAGGCGGACACCATCAGCGCCGACGCTCCCGGCCGCGCCTGGTCGAGCTGCTGGCCGGCCTGCCGCAATTCCTGCTTCTGCGTTTCGAGTACGGGCAAGCCCTCACTGTGATTTCGCTCGGCCGCGTCATAGGCCCGCGCATAGCGGTCTATGGCGCGCTCCATGTCGGACGGCCGCCGCAAGCGGTCTGCCTGCCGGTCGGGCGCGGGCACCTCTCGCACGCTCTCCACTCTTTCCGGCTGCGCCTGGCCGGTTGAGACGGCATTGAGCTTCAGGCCGTCGAACATGGAGCGCCGGGGAGTCTCGTCTCTCTCTGGCCGCTCCTGGGCCGGCGCGACGCGGTCCTGCTGCGGCCCTTCAGCCGCCGCGCTCCGCCCGAGTTTCAAGCCCTCGAACATGCCTCGGCGCGGGCGCTGCTGCTGATCGTCCCCATGTTCCTGAATACGATCCTGGGCGAGATCCTTGGACAGCGAAGAAACCCGGTGTGGATCCTCGCCCCTATTTTCGGCCTCGATGCTCGGCCGCTGCGATTGACGATCGGCCCGGGTTTGCTCCTGCGTCGGCTCTCTGTCCGGACGTAGCTCGATCTCGCTGCGAACCCCCATCTGCTCTGCGATCCCGCGCCGCTCGGCAAAGTCGCGGGTATAATCGAGCGTCGTTTCCTTCACGCCCGACCGGCTGAGCCGGTTTTCAAGTTGGGCGTAGGCCAGCTCGCCGCCTTCATGCACCTTCCACGCATTGCGCTCGGCCGTAGTCCCGTCTGGAAGACGCACCGTCTCCGATCCGCGATGCTCAAGGCCGATCTTGTCCCCGATCTCTGGCGCGGCCTCTTTCATGGCGCGCTCAAGGTCCACACCCCAAATCGTATGTTTCTGGCCGCGATCGTTTTCCAGCGTCACGAAATAGCTGTCGCGGTTCTTCGGGTCGTGCTGATAGGGCGCGGCCCCATGATCGACCAAACGACCGGCGTTACGGTCGGCAAACTCATCCATGCCGGCATAGAGCTGCGCGCCCTCGCGATGCCGGGTCATGGCGACATAGGTCAGATGCCTGTCCATCGTGCCCGACGCCATCACAAAGGCGCGGTCCACTGTCGCGCCCTGGTTCTTGTGAATCGTCGTCGCATAGCCATGGTCGAAAGCCCGATAGTCGTTCGTCGGCACGCTGATACTGTCGCCCCTGCCCTTTCCTCCGGGACCGTCGAGCTGCGCGACGATCCGGCCAGCCTCGACGCTCTCGACCGTGCCAAGCATCCCGTTCTTGACGCCAAGGCCGCGATTGTTCTCCAGGAACACGATACGGTCGCCCGGCGCGAACTCGCGCTTGCCGTCATTGGTCTGGAAGGTCAGTCCACCAGCGTCCGAGCCCTCACCGGGCACACTGCTCTTCGCCAGCTCGCCGCGCTCCTGCAGGGCCGATCTGATTTCGTCATTGATGGCGCGAACATCGGCACGGCGATGTGCCATCGCAACGCGCGTGCCCTCCGGCCGTTCGTCGCGATCGGCAAGGTAGTCGCGCACGATCTCGCCGCGCGCCTCGTCCCGCGTTTCGCTAAGCCGGATGCTCCCGTTATCCCGGTAGGCGGCCAGGCCCTCGGCCGTCCGATGGGTGGCGAAGTCAACCGACGCCTCCCGCTGCCAGTCCACGCGCTGCCGGCGAATCTCCGAAAGCTCGGCATGGCCGATTTGCTCGGCGATGGCGCGGAACGGTGCGCCGGCCCCGATCGCCTGGAGCTGCTCATGATCGCCGACGAGGACGATCTTCGCCCCCCGCGCCTCGGCCTCGTTGATGAACCGGGAGAGCTGCCGGCTCCCGATCATGCCCGCCTCGTCGATCACGAACACGTCGCCGCGGCCGAGTGTGCCGCGGTCGTTCTGCCAGCGATATTCATACGACGCGAGCGTGCGGCTCTGGATGCCGGAGGATTCCTCCAATCCCTCGGCCGCCTTACCCGACAGGGCCGCGCCGTGAACCGTGTAGCCATGCGCCTCCCATGCTTCGCGCGCCGCCGCGAGCATCGTGCTCTTGCCTGCGCCAGCATAGCCGACAACCGCCGCGATCTGTTCCGGCCCGGTGATATGCTCGATCGCGCGCCGCTGCTCGTCCGATAGCCGTGCCGAAAGATCGCCAGCGCTCTGACGAATGGCAGCGTCTTGGGCGTCGATCGCGCGGCCGACATGCTGCCGATCGACGCCATGGGTCTGCGCCTCGTGCAGCCTTGTCGCGCTCATCGCCATGCCGGATTCGATCCCGACCATTTCGCGGGTCGAATATCGCGCAAGCTCGATCTCGCCTGTCTCGGGGCTCATTCGCTCGCCCTGCAACTCCACCAGCGCAGGCGAAGCCATGACGGTCGCAAAGGCATTCTGGAACGTCTGCGCGTCGTCGTTGATGTAGCGATGCAGTGTCCGCGCAATGTCGTGCCGATCGAACACGCTCTTTTCGTTCGTGACGATCGCAAGAACCTGTTCCGGCTTCTCCCGGATCAGCTCCGCATTCCGCTGCGCCGCTTCCGCATCAAGCCGGGTGCGCGACACGTCGAGGCCGCGCCGCTGCATCTGCGTGGCATGCACGCCCATATGCTCGGTCGGCTCAAGCTCAAGTCCGCGCTCCTGATGCGAGCGATGATCAATCCGCACATCGAGACCGGCCTTTGCCAAATGCTCGTTCGCATGCTGCTCCCACGACTGTCTGATATCGCGGAGCTGCATTTGCGTCGTCGGCAACCCCTCGTTCAACAGACGCACATTCTTCCACTCGATATGCGTTTTCTCGCCAAGCCGTTCCTCTGTGACCTGGCGCGTCGTCATCAAAAGGTGCGCGTGATAATTCCGAACGTCGCTCGCCGAATGCGGCGAATGGATCGCGAAATCGACCGCCCCGCCATAGCGGTTCGCCAAATCCTGGGCGAACGCCCGCGTTAGCTCTAGCCGCTGCTCGGCTGTCAGCTCGTGCGGTAGCCCGATCTCGATCTCACGAGCGACACGCGCGTCTTTCCGATTTTCGGCAAACTCCGCTGCGTTCCAAAGCGCCTGGCGGTCCTTCGCCCATTCGGCACTCACACCCTCGGGCAACACGATTTCCACATGCTCAACGCCCTGCTTGCGGGTGAAGTCATGCGTGAGGCCATCGCGTTCGTTCGTCAGGCGCTCGCCGGCACGATAGGCAGCAGAGGCAACGGCGCTTCTGCCGCTGGCCCGCGATACCGGTTTCATGCTCGCATGATAGATTGCCAAACGCTGCCTGCCCTTTTCCGATCTGCGATCGGCGCAACTGACTTGCGAAGCAAGTCGTAAGTGCGCCCTTATCAACTCAATCGCTTCGCTCTTTCGTCGCTCGGTGTGGCGCTTGCGGCAAGCTCGATGCAATGAACTGAGGCCGCGATTGTGCTGCAAAACCGATGACTTTTCAAGATCCACAAGGCGATATGACGGGAAACGCTTGAGCCGGGCGTGTCTTCGTATAATCTGGCGTCCATTGGAGGGTGAAGAATATGGCAATAGAAAATAACCCGGCATTGGCGCTCCTAATCGATGGCGACAATGCTTCACCCAAGATCGTCGGTGGCCTACTCGCTGAAATCGCCAACTATGGAACTGCCAGCGTAAAACGCATTTATGGCGACTGGACAAAGCCCAATCTCAACGGCTGGAAAGAATGCCTGCTGGAACACTCGATTCAGCCAGTCCAGCAATTCGCCTACACGACCGGCAAGAATGCCACCGATGGCGCAATGATTATCGACGCTATGGACTTGCTCTATACCGGCCGCTTCTCCGGCTTCTGCATCGTCTCAAGCGATAGCGATTTCGCCCGCCTCGCAGCCCGCATCCGCGAACAGGGCGTCACCGTCTATGGCTTCGGGGAACGAAAGACACCACGCCCCTTCATTACTGCTTGCGACAAGTTCGTTTATTTCGATGTGCTCAACACGGCCGCCGGGGAACAGAAGGAAGCGGAAGCCGTTGTCGCGCCCAAGGCATCCACCGCCAAACCTGCGCCAGCGAAAGCGGCGCTCGATCGTGCTGCCCTCGACATGCTGGCGAAGGCCGTCACCGCCTCGGCCGATGAAGACGGCCGCGCCAATCTGGCCCGCGTCGGTGCGCACCTGGCGAAACAGTCGCCGGATTTCGACGCTCGCAATTTCGGTTTCCCGCGCCTCTCCGATCTGGTTGATGCGTCCGGCATTGTCGAGATCGAGCGCATTGGCGACAACCCGAAAATCATCATGGTTCGCCTCAAGGGTGAGGCTACCGCCCGCCCCGCGAAATAGGAGGGAAACGTCAGATGGCGCGCAAGACGATCGAACAAAGGCTGGCCGAACTGGATGCGCAGCGATCCGCCCTCAAGGCTCGTCTCGGAAAACAGGAACGGACAAGAGACACTCGCCGCAAGGTACTGCTGGGTGCGCTCGTCCTCCATCGCCTTGAGAACGGCAAGGATGAGGAATTCTCCCGGCGCTTGAGCGAATGGCTCAAGCGTGAACTGCCCGACTTCCTGACCCGCGACGGCGACAAGGAACTCTTTGCCGATCTGATCGGCAACGTGCCGGCCGGGCAAACGGCGGGGAGCGCCGGCGAGGCAACATCGTGAACCGGGCAACGCTCGCATGGGGCGCTTTCAAGAACATGCTGCGCGCCGCCGCGCATGATCCTGTATGGGCTTTTGTCTCCCTGATACCCTCGGCGTGACTCTGGAGTGAGATGCGGTCCCGGCGCTGCGCGCCGGGGCTTTGTCACTGGCGGCCCTCCGGTCCGGTCGCGGCTTTCGCCGCTCGGCACGACGGTCAGCCCCCGGCCGGCCCGCTCTTATCATATTGGGCCGTAGGGACGGCCGGGGGCTGGTTACAGGCATGCGCCTGTGCAAATTGCACTAGAACACCTCGCCCTCTTGACTGTCGGATTACCGACGAGCCTATGCGGCCTCGGCAATATCGAGCCGCACCGCAAGCCCGGCCTGGGTGGCTAGATTAATCAGCGTATCGAGGCTGAAATTCGTGATCCGGCCGCGCAGCAGGTCGTTAAGCCGGGGCTGCGTGATCCCGAGACGCCGTGCCGCTTCGGCCTGGGTGACGCCCCAACTCCGTACCCGCTGCTCAACGGCAATCAACAGATTGGAACGCATTGTCATGTTCGCGGCCTCGGCCGGCGTATCTTCCAGTGCATCCCATACATTCGCAAAGCTCTGACGTTCCATTGTCACGCCTCCGCTAGATTTGCCGCAACCGGGTCGCGGCTAGGTCCAAATCTCGTTTCGCTGTCTGCTGCGTCTTCTTCTGGAAGGCGTGCAGCACATAGACGGCATCCTCTATCTTAGCGATGTAGAGCACCCGGAAGGCTCCGGCCTCATCGCGGATGCGGATTTCCCGCACCCCCTGCCCTACGCTCGCCATCGGCTTCCAGTCGCTTGGCTCAAAACCCTGCTGAACCTTGTGAAGCTGGACACCGGCCTCTTTCCGCGCCGTCTCGGGAAACTCCCGCAACTGCTCAAGGGAATCCCCGAGAAATTCGAGCCGCTTCATGTCAGCCATGAATCCCTTATATCAAAATTTGTATAAGCGAACAAGCGAAACCGCTACTGCTCGCCTTCGCCAAGTGCGCTCATTGCCCGCTCGATCGTCTCGGCAAGCGTGATCTCGTGGCGGTCGGCATAGGTATAGATCGCCTCGATAGTGTCGGCCCTCAGCCGGGTTGCGAACTGTTCCGTGCGGCCTGTCTTACGCCGAGTACGGCGCGGGGGTCGCCCAGGAGAAGACGGCAATAGCTCGGCGGCTTTCGGAGTTTCGCGGAAACCCGCAGCGCGGGCGGCGGCCTTGACCGCGTTCGGATCAACGGGCGGCACTGGCGGCGTGTTGAGTTCCTCGCCAAAGTCGAGCGTTGCGCGTTTCTTGTCATCGGCAGTCATGCTGCGTTCCCTCCCCTAATGGCGTTGATGACGGCTTGCGCATATTCGCGGGCATTTTCCTTGGCTGTCTCCAGTCCGGACACATCGGCCGCTTCCAGCTCGTGCAGCGTGCCGCCCAAGGAAAACAAGGTCCGATAGGCCGCCCTGTCGATCAAAGTCGCCGGCAGCACCGGGACCGCAGCGCCGGTAAACTGCCGCTCTATGTCGCGTGCCGTCCGCTCGCGGATCGCGGGCGGCACGCGGGTAAAGAACACGCGATATGGAATTTCCCGGTTCGCCACCTTCCACATTTGGCGCACCAGCTTGACCGATTTCGCGGCCTCGGCTGCGTCGAGAACCGAGCTTTGCAGCGGAATCAGAACCAAATCCGACCGGGCGACTGCGAAGCCGACGCGATCGGTCGCGGTCCCTTCTAAGTCAACTATGACGAAATCGGCGTCGGTGCGGGCATCCTCGATCGTGTCTATGATTGTTTCGGCCGAGTCATCAACTATGAGCCGAAGGGATTCCGGAACCGGGCGAAGCTGCGACCAGGCTACAAGGGGCCTGTTGGGGTCCGCGTCGATCAACGCGACCTTGCGACCCGCCGCGACTAGCTCGCCGGCGAGGACAACGGCCGAAGTCGTTTTGCCAACCCCGCCTTTGCTCGAAACAAATGATATGACCGCCATGCGACCTCCGCTCATCTAATGACCAGCAGCATGTTAGCTGCGTGCACTTTATAATCGGTTAAACAGCCGCTTGCCATCTTATTGCAAATTAATAGCCGCTAGTAAACAGCTAATTTCTTTAGGCGCAGCTCTTGCCCTTTCTTCCTCTCTAAAGCCCATGCGACATTGGCCGCAGGCGAGGCGGTTGGTGATTTTGCTCTGAGTGTGCCGGGCCGGACCGCTTATTACGCGGTCCGCAACCGCCGCAGGGTCGCGTGAGCGGCCCGAACAGCGGCGTCCGCTTATGTTTTCACATAGAGAATAGAATTAGAGGGGGATTCAGTCTGGTTATCGGACTCACGTTTCATGAAGGTCTTTGCCATCTTCACAAGGGCCTGCCCCAGCGGACTATCACCAGCGTCGAGCTGCGTTCGCTCATCGAGGGGCAGGGTGCTCCGGTAGACGTCGATTGCCTCGCTCCATGCCTGCTGATCCTGTCCATGATCCGCAGGCGGGGGAGGGGCCTTTCCAAACCGGCCAAGAAACTGCCGGGCCTTTTCCGGCAGGGACAAGCGGTAGGCGTTGCTCGCCTGCTGCACCTGGGGGCCGCGCCCCTCGTTCCCGGTCGGCTCGTAGCGCCGCAGCCAGTCGATGAAGCCATGCGCCCGCAGGTTCTTCAGCGCCCGCACGATCGTGTCCCGCGACCGGCCCAGGCGGTCCATGATCGTGGTGATTGACGGCTCCAGCCGGCCGGTGCGGAAGTCGATCAGATTGACGAACAGCCGCAGCACGTCGAGCGCCACCGATCCGAGCGGGCCGCTGCGCTCGCCCTTCTCGTGCAAGCCGGCCTCGTTGTAGATTTCGGCCGCCTTCAAGATCGCCTGCACGTCCTTGCGCGTCGTCGCCTGCCAGATACGGCCCTCCGATCGCCCCTTGAAATAGCTGCGCCGGCGAACCGGCGTCGGGCAACGCTCGGCCGGGGGAGGCAGGACTAGGCCAAGCGCGGCTTGTCCCGATCCGCGCCATGCGGCCCGGCGCTCCTGGGCGAGCGCGGAGAGCTGGCCGGCGTCTTCCTCGGAAAGCTGGCCGGCACTGTAGCGCGTCCAGACCTCCCGCATGATTTCATCAAGCGCGTTCGCACGCGCGCATCCAATCGCGGCCGCAATTTGCGTCCTCAACATCTGTCCTTCGTCCTTCCAATCGGAGGACATGACGGCGCGGACGGCGGACAAAGATTCCCCGTTCCCGGCGAGACTCACTCTTGCCGGGTGGTTCACTCTCGACTATGTTAGGGGCTGTTCAGGCGGTCCTAACAAAGCCGTTTCCGAAATCCGAAAACCCCTTGCCGCTGCTAACGGCTAGGGGTTTTTCATTTCATGTCCTCGGTGCGTTCTCGATATAGAACCTCAAAGCTTCTTCGATGATCGGGGCGCGTGATGACACGCCCTTCGCTTCCTTGATCTGGTCAAGTCGTGCGACCAGATCGGCGGGAAGATCGGTGTTCACATAGATGCGGCCGGCCACCTTTAACCGCTCCCGATGGGCGGCTACCTTCTCTTTTACCGGTATAGCGGTTCGACTCATGGTTACATGAAACCGCGATTCTTCCGATTCTACAACCCCTTGAATCCAAACCGCTGAAATCGTGGGGTTTCCATTGTGGTAGCCGGCGCTACCGGATCATGATCTCGGGGCTCCGTGGGAATCTCTGCAATATTACCCGCTAAGAGATTTTTGGTGTGACGGAAAACAGATGATTTCCGCGTAGCGGTTCGGCGGGTCGAAATCGACGGGGTGACTGGGCAATTATTTGCGCGACAAACCCTGTCGGAATGTGAGACTGTGCGGCAACACGGAATTTGAGGTTTGTCGTGCATGTTGATCGGTTACATGCGGGTATCGAGCGGTGATGAGCGGCAGTCGGTTGCCTTGCAGCGCGACGCCCTGCTCGCGGCCGGGGTCGATCAGCGTCACCTGCATCAGGATCGCGCTTCGGGCGCGCGCGACGATCGGCCGGGGCTGAAGGCTTGCCTTGCGGAATTGTGCGAGGGTGACGTGCTGGTCGTTTGGAAGCTCGACCGTCTGGGCCGATCACTCTCCCACCTGATCAGAATCGTTGAGGATCTGAAGATGCGCGGGGTCGCCTTCCGCTCTTTGACGGAAGCTATCGACACGACGAATTCGCACGGTGCGTTCCTGTTCAACCTGTTTGGCACGCTCGCCGAATACGAGAGAGTGCTGATCACGGAGCGGGTCAACGCTGGACTGGCGGCGGCACGCCGGCGCGGTCGCAAGGGCGGTAGGCCACCGACGATCGACACCGAAAAGGTTGAGCAGATTCTGGCGGCGCTGGAAGCCGGCGCCAGCAAGGCGTCGGTGTGTCGGACATTCAAGGTGCCGCGCTCGACTCTCATCGATACATTGCGGCGAACCGGATGGACCGGACCGGGCAAAGAAGATGAGCCTGCTCCCCCAGTTTGAGAGCGGGTGTGACCGATGGCCTTCCTCGACGCGCAGTCGCGCACCGTTCTGTTCGACCCACCCGATGTTTATGAAGAGGCCCTCGCGCGCTATGCGCTGTCCGCTGAGGACATCGCTTTCGCCAGGGCGCATCGCCGATCGCATAATCGTCTGGGTTTTGCCATCCAACTCGCCCTGGTGCGTGATCTCGGTCGTCCGCTCCGCGCTGGGGAAGTTCCGCCTCAGGCAGTCGTCTCCGTTGTCGCCGACCAGTTGGGCATCGACGCTGCGGTGTTCGCACTCTATGCCCAGCGGGAGGAAACCCGTCGAGAACATA
This sequence comes from Rhizobium rosettiformans, assembly GCF_016806065.1. NCBI lineage: Bacteria > Pseudomonadati > Pseudomonadota > Alphaproteobacteria > Hyphomicrobiales > Rhizobiaceae > Rhizobium > Rhizobium rosettiformans. The sequence continues at coordinate 28,653 of NZ_CP032409.1, read as the reverse complement.
CGCGGGAGATTGTCGTCGCACTGGATCTCCGGCCCGTCCGGGCGAGCGATTATCGATCCCTGATCACCGCGGCGGCACGCGAGGCAGCCGCTACCGAACAAGGCGAGCCGATCACCAAGGCCGTGATCGAAGCCCTGAAGGAGAGGAAGCTGCTCGTTCCTGTGCCGGAACTGCTGATACGTCTGGCGATGGCGGGCCGGGCGGCAGCGCGACGACAGGCTTATCGCGGCTTGATCCGGGGCATGGAGCAACCGTCCATCGAGGCGCTTGATCAGCTTCTCATCGATCGGTCCGGCGATCGGAGCCATCTCGGCTGGATTGCGGAAGCGCCGGAGGGGACGAAACTGAAAAACCTCAAGGGCCTGATTGCCCGGCTTGAGGTTCTGCGTTCGGCGGCGATTTCCGATGAGCGACGTAAAACGATCCATGCCAACCGCTATGGCATCATCGCCCGGGACGCCCGCATTCTGCATGCCCGTGAGATACGACGCCTTACATCCGAGCGCCGCTACGCCACGCTGACGGCGTTCGTCATCGAGAGGCAGGCGGCAATCACCGACCTTGCGATCGACATGTTCTGCAAACTGATCGGCAGCACCCGGCGCAAGGCTGAACTGAGCCGCACAGAACGCCGGCTGAAAGAAGCCGAGATTCTTGATGGGGTGGCGCTCGATCATCTCAAGCTTGGCGAGGCGCTTCTGGCCGCCCGTGAGAACAACACCGATCTCGCATCCGCAATTGCAGTCTCACTCGGCTGGGACGGATTGACCGCCAGCGTGGCCGCAGCCAGGTCCGTCGTGCGCCCCGATCGCAGCGACGAATTCGATGAGCTCATAGAGCGGCACAAATCGCTGCGAAAGCTGGGCAGGCTCATGTTCGGCGCGTTCTCTTTCCGGTCGTTTCGTCCCGATGATCCGGTTTTGAAGGCAGTGGATCATCTGCGTGCGCTCTACAGTGGCAGGAAACTACCCGCGCAGGTGCCGTTCGCGTTCATGACGCGCAAGTGGCGGCGACGTGTGCGCTCGGACGGTGTCACCATCGACCTTCGGGCTTGGGAAGTGGCGGTACTCGTTCACCTTCGGGAGCGCCTGCGGGCCGGTGACATATGGGTTGATGGCAGCCGAGCATGGCGCAGTTTCGAGGATTATCTTCTGCCTCGACCGATCTTTGCCCTGATGCGCGCCGAAGGCCGGCTCGGGCTTGCCATCCCTGACAGCTTTGCCGAATGGCGAGCCGAACGCACCGCCACGCTCGACGCGAAACTCAAAGAGCTGGCAAGGGCGGCGGCCGCCAACGCCATTCCGGATGCGGCTATTTCCGACAAGGGTTTGTCGGTCTCCCCGATCCGCGAGGAGGAGCGTGACGGGATCGTCGCGCTCAGCCGGCGTCTTTACATCCTCGTTCCCCGGATCAGGATCACCAGCCTGCTTGCCGAGGTCCACAGCTGGACCAGGTTCCTTGACAGCTTCACACACTATCGCACCGGCGAGACGGCGAACGACGAGCCGGCGCTGATGGCCGCTATCCTTGCCGACGCCACCAACGCCGGTGCTGAACGCATGGCGGAAAGCTCACGCGGCGTCACGATCCACCAGATGATGCTGATGGTAGATAGGCATCTGCGCTCGGAAACCTATGCTACGGCGACCGCCGTGCTGGTCGATGCGCAGCAGGCTCATCCCTTCGCCGCGGTCTGGGGCGACGGTCATATCTCCTCCTCGGACGGGCAGTTCTTTCCGGCAGGCGGGCGCGGTGAAGCCAGCCTCGAATACAATGCAAAATACGGCAAAAGACCAGGTGCTTCGGTCTATGGCTTCCTGTCCAATCGTTTCGCCTCCTTCTTCTCCCGGATGATCCAGGCGTCCGAGAGCGAAGCGCCCTACGTGCTCGACGGCCTCCTTCACAACGAAAGCTCCGTCGAAATCCATGAGCATGCAACCGATACCGCCGGCGCGACCGAAACGACATTCGCTATGTTCCATGGCTTCGGCTATAGGCTCATTCCTCGTATCCGCAATCTCGGCAATCGCAGGCTCTTCGTCATCGATCCCGACGCGGCGTACGACCCGCTCGGGGCGCTGATCTCGGGAGCCGTCAACATGGATGTCATCGAGCAGCACTGGGATGAGGTCTTGCGGCTGAAGTCATCGATTGGCGCGGGCCTCGTGCCGCCGTCCGTCATCCTCAAGAAGCTTGCCGCATCGCCTCGGCAAAATCGGCTCAATCAGGCGCTACGCGAAATGGGCCGGATTGAACGCTCGATCTTCATCTGCGACTGGTTGCTCGACACCAAGCTCCGGCGCAGATCGCATGCCATCCTCAACAAGGGTGAAAGCCGTCACGCCCTTGCCCGGGCGGTCTTCCTCCACCAGCTTGGCGAGCTGCGCAACCGCGTGGCGGAAACCATGGCCTATCGGGCGTCAGGTCTCAACCTCGTCGTCAACGCCATTATCCTGTGGAACACCGTCTATCTCAGCCGCGCTGTCGATTATGTCCGCACCCAGGGCATCGATATTCCCGCCGAGCTGCTCTCCCAAGTCGCACCACTTCCCTGGGCTCATATCGCACTCACCGGCGACTATCTCTGGAACGAAATTGACCGACCCCTCGAACGCTTCAGGCCGATCCGCGCTAACCGTTTCAATCCAAACAACTTCGCTTTCCCTTAGCGGGTATTATTGCAGAAATGCCCACGGAGCCCCATCTCGGCGCGACTCGGATAATCGACGGGCCAGGGCGGGCGATTTCAAGAGCTTGCTTGATTGTTTCGTGCGACGCAAAATCTGCGTCGGTCAGCTTTCCGATGCTGCGCCATCTAACGCCCGGTAGAGCGTGGCGCGATGCACACCAAAGAGCCGGGCGATTTCGGCAACCGGCTTCTTGTCCTCATGGATGAGCTTGCGGGCGTGCGCGATCTGCTCGGCGGATAGGGCAGGGGAGGGGCCGAACCGCACACCTGGGGGCAGAACAAGGTCTGTTCAAAATCCTGCGCTAAGCTCGAACGGACCCTGAACATCACGCGGCGCGGAGGATTTTTCTGGCAAGTCGCAAGGGCCTGAAGCCTTCGGACATCTGCTGCTCGGTGTCCCATGAATAGATGCCGGTGAGATTTATGTGCTCCCAACTGAGGGGCGAGACGTGTTTCAGCAACTCGTCGGGGATATTTCGGCCTTGCTGGCGCAGATGAGCCGTTGCCCGGCTGAGGTAGACGGTGTTCCAATGGACGATGACGCTGACCACCAGGTTGAGACCGGAAGCTCGGAAGGCCTGGCTGTCAAAGGAGCGATCACGGATCTCGCCGCGCTCATGGAAAAAGACGGCGCGTTTGAGCTTGTGAGCGGCCTCGCCCTTGTTGAGCCCGGCCTGGCAACGCCGACGCAGTGCCGGGCTGGAATACCACTCGATCATGAACAGGGTGCGCTCGATGCGGCCGAGTTCGCGCAACGCTTTGGCGAGATCGCTGGATTTCGACGATGCGGAGAACTTCTTGAGGATCGCCGACGGCGCGACGGTGCGCGTCGTGATCGACGCGGCAAGGCGCAGGAGTTCGTCCCAATGGTCCATGATGAGGGCGGTGTTGATCGGCACGCCGATATGATTTGCCAGCGCCGGATAGATATCGGCCTTCTCGAAGGTGTGCAGTTTCCGGTCCTTGATATTGCGAAGGCGCGGCGCGAAGCGCTTGCCGATCAGGCAGAACAGCGCAAAAACATGATCGCTGGCGCCGCCGGTATCGGTGAACAGCTCTTCGATCTCCAGAACCGTGTCGTGGTCGAACAGGCCGTCGAGCACATAGACGGCCTCGCTTTCGGTCGGGCTGATCGGCAGGATGCTGTAATAGCCGTATTGGTCGGAAAGCCCGCTGTAGAACTTCGAGCCCGGCTCGCTGCCATAATGCAGGTTGATGTCGCTGCGCCTTGCGGCCCGGTCACTGGCGCGGAAGAATTGCCCATCGGATGAGGCTGTCGTTCCGTCGCCCCAAATTTGCGCATGCGGATGGCGGGTATGGGCATCGGTGACGCAGGCCTGCGCGGCCCGATAGGTTTCGGAGCGGGCATGGAAGCTGCGCATCCAGCCGATCTGGTGGGCGCTGATCCCCTTCGACGCCCCAGCCATGCGTTTCGGGCCGAGATTCGTGCCATCGGCAAGCACGCCGGCCAGCATGGCGGCGATGTTTTGCGGCGCATCTCCCGTCCGGACATGAGTGAACTGGTCGGCAAACCCGGTCCACTCATGCACTTCCCGCAGGAGATCGGGCACCTCGACCAGAGGATACATCTCCGTGATTTCGGCATTGATGGCTTCCGCCGCGGCGGGAGCATCGCTGGTATGCGGCGTCACGATCAGCGTGCCGTTTTCCATCCTGACGCCATCGAGCTTGCCGAAACGGGCGCGCCAGGCCAGCCGTTTGAGGTTGACGTCCATCATCTCCCGGACGTCCGCGAGCCAGGCAGCGCAGTCGGTCTGGACACCGAGGCCAAGCTGATCTTGCCCCCTCAGGGCGACAAAGGTTGGCTTCGGCATGAGATCTTCGTCTATCGGCCGGAATGACCGGCTGCCCTCGACCCACACATCGCGCGAATGCAGCCGGTCCCGTAAATGAGCGAAGGTGGCGATTTCATAAAGCCGCCGATCCGGCTTGCCATCCTCGAAGACCAGTTTCCTTTCGTTCGCACCCAGATGGCCGACCGGCACGCGATCCGGCAGAACACGGCGTCCCTCCACATAAAGCATTTTCAGGGTCGCGACCGCCGCAAGCAGCGGATCGTGCCGACGGCGCGAGCGGAACGTGAATGCCTGAAGGAAAGCGCCGGCAAACTTGCGGATGTTTCCATGTTGCTCGGCCGCCAGCACCAGCGGCGAAGCGTTGGCGCTCTCCACCATCGCCTCGAGACCGGGCTTGATCTGCAGCAGCCGATGCCAGCCGACTTGCCGGTTTACCGTCTCGATCGCATCTTCATCGGCATCATTGGCGGCCTGCAAGGCAACGATCGTGTCGAGGAACAGTCGCAGCGCCTTGGACGTTTCCATGCGGGCGTTCATGTGACGCTGCTTTCTCCGGTTGTTCGCCTGGGAGAACAGCCGGCCCATCAGCTTGATGAACATGGTCATTGCATCGTCGGTGAGCTTCTGGCCGAGCTTGATAATCTGCACCACGATCGTCGCACGCCGGCGGCTGGCGCCAAATTCGCCGGCGAGCCAGGCCGGTGCTGCATCACCTTCCCGGACCATCTGGTCCCATCGTCCGGAGGGGATGCGGGCCTGTAAGCGTGGATCGATCCCGAGCGAACGCAGGAACATGATACGCTCCGTCAAACCGACCAAATTCCCCGCTCCCGGTGCATCGGGCGCGGAACGCAGCCAGTGAAAGCGCGTCTGACCTATTGCAGGATCAACGTCCAGCAGGGCATCGAGGGCTTCGAGCTTGTCCGGATCGAGATCCGAGATCAGCGCGGCCTCGGCACGGCGGCGGGCGATTGCGCGCGCTGCCAACCCCATGCGCTCGATCATGGTCACCACCGGCAGCAGAACCCGGCGCTCCCGATACATGGTGATGATTGCGTTTGCGATCACCGCTCCCTTGTCGGTCGTTGAAGCTATTTCGATAGCTGCCAGGAGCGCCGCGCGTCGATCCTCGCCTGTCGGGCTTCTCATTTCGAGATAGCCCAACAGGCGCGCGACGTGGTTCATGCGTGTTTCTTCGCGGCGAGCATACAATTCGAATGACGCCGGGTCGGCTCCGACTTGCTCAGCAACATGGTTGAGCATCGGCATGGGAAGGGCTTCGTTGGCAATAAGCGCACGGCCGGGATAACGCATCAGGCAGAGCTGCAGCGCAAATCCCAGCCGGTTATGCTCGCGACGGCGAACCTCGATTTCGAGTCGATCTGCCGGGGACAGGGAATAATGACGGATCAGACTGTCTTCGTCAGTTGGAATACCGACAAGCTCTTGTCGATCATGAGGCTTGAGAAGCGTCCGCCGGGCCACCGTTCTTACTCCTTACAATATGCGCTGGTGGCCAAACCTCTGTCCGGAAACGGACGTTTGCGTACAGGGGTAAAACACCCTGTCCACAAATTACCTTGACAGGATTTAGGACAGAGAAGATATTTCGGACAGCCTATTCGGACGAAATTGACCCCATGCCACGCACTTTTGCTTATGTCCGTGTCTCAACGACCGGACAGACTACCGAAAACCAGATTCAGGAAATTGAGGCCGCCGGCTTTCAGGTCGAGCCGCGCCGGATCGTCACCGAGACAGTTTCCGGCAGCACGGCAATCGCGCAGCGCCGTGGCTTTTCCAAACTCATGGACCGGCTGGAATCCGGTGACGTTCTCATTGTCACCAAGCTTGATCGACTCGGTCGTGACGCCATCGATGTCAGCACCACTGTTAAGGCCCTCGCGGAGATGGGCGTGAAAGTCTATTGTCTCGCTCTGGGTGGTGCCGATCTCACCAGTTCATCCGGCACCATGACCATGCAGGTTCTTAATGCCGTCGCGCAGTTCGAACGGGATCTGCTGATCGAACGCACCCAATCCGGCCTCAGGCGGGCAAAGTCCGAAGGCAAGATCCTCGGACGACCCTCGACACTCAACGAGGAACAGAAACAGGGCGTGCGTGACGATCTCGCAAAAGAGATGAGCGTTTCGGCGATCGCCAGGAAATTCGGAACCAGCCGACAGACCATCATGCGGGTCCGAGATGAGAGTTCACGCTCCGTTCGGCCTTAGCGTACGATTTCACGCAAATCTTGTTCCGACCCCAGGTTGTCCAGAGAATGCTTGCTCGGCGAAAGGCCGATGCCCGGATTGCATCGGCCTGACGATCCTTGCGCCGAAGCGCCGTGTTGCAGCCCGACGCGCCTCAGCCCGCCGCAGACACGTCCCCCGAAAGCGCGGGCCCGGCAAGAAGAGCGCGCAACTTGTCTTCCTGTTCCTTCGACAGCGATGTCTTGAGAATGCGCGGCTCGTACTGTTTGATCTCGGCGACGACCTTGTCGGTCGTTGCCTTTGCCACAAGCACGAAAAGTGCCGATGTTCCGGGCTTGATGGTCTCGCCAAGATCCTTGATGAACTGGTCGTTTATTCCGTAATCCGACAGCCGACCGCTCAATGCACCCATCGCGGCGCCCGCCATGCCGCCAATCGCGAAACCCGCCATCGGATTGAGGACAAGCAGACCGGCAAGAGTGCCGACCAGCGCCCCCGTGCTCAGCCCGCTGCTCGCGCCGATCGCGGTCAGATTGACGGATTGCTTGATCTGTATGTCCCCTTCCTCGGGGCGGATGACAACCACGGCATCGAGCATGTCGATCAGATGCTCCTTGCGCAGTTCGCGCAATTTGCCGAGCACGATGTCAGCCGTGTCAGTTCCGTCAAAATCAAGTACTACGAGGTCGGCCATACTGGGCACTCCTATTCATAATCTTCATTACGTCAATCTGGATCAGAAAAAGTACTCTTCAAACCACGCCAGCTTACGCCCTGTTGGCAAATGCGATCAAATTCGACATGGATATTTTAACCATAGCATAGCCGTAACGCACAACAGTTTTGTATCACTCGACCGCTCCTGACCGTGCCAGAAATGTTCTCTTCTTGTTTCGCATGGTCAGCGGCCATCCGGTTGCCCCCGGATGCACGATTTAGTCTGGATTGTTGGGCCGCCTCGGTGCCATGTAGGGCATGAAGATCATCAGGCCGAAAGACCCAAGATGCTCAACAAGGAAAGTCGCCCCGATGGCATGATCCAAGTGTTGCCGAGCCTCTTCGGGGCGCTCTCTCCCACGGGCGTCCTGCTTGGAGCAGTGCTCTTTGCCATGTCGCTGACGCCCTCGATGGTGCCACGCGGCCCTGAGATACAGGGGGCACTCGGCGGCCTTGTCTTTGCGATTGGCTATCTGATCTCGTATCTTGCGCGCTCAGTCTTGCGCTGGTTGGGGCTCAGGCCGATCTTTCGGCCATCCCCGGCGCTCTTGCATGCGACCTACGCGCTCGCGCTCGTGATCTGTGGTTTCGGTCTCTGGATGGGGGCGGACTGGCAGAATTCGATCCGCAAGGCATGGGATCTGCCCGAACTCGACGGATTTGCCACGACCTTTGTCGTCGCACTCGCCCTGGTCGTTGCGGTACTCCTGCTTTTCGCGGGGCGGCTCTTTGAACTGCTCGCGGCCAAATGGCATCTGCGCTCAGCGCGCTTTCTGCCGCCGCGGGTCGCTCGCGGGGTCGGCCTATTGCTGGCGCTGGTGATCTTCTGGGCTGTGATCGACGGCATCGCCTTTCGCCTTGCGCTCAGGACGATCGACACCACCTCGCGGATCGCCGATCTGGTGATCCCGCCTGATCTGGCGCCGCCAAGCGATGCGGCAACGCCGGGAAGTCCGGCATCGCTGATCGCATGGGAGGATCTGGGCCGATGGGGGCGCGGCTATGTAATCTCCGGCCCTGACCGCGACGATATTGCGGCCTTCTGGAACGCAGCGGCGCGCCAGCCGATCCGGGTCTATGTCGGCCTGACCGCCTCGGGCAGCGCCGAAGACCGCGCAAAGCTGGCCTTTGATGAACTGATGCGGGTGGGCGGGTTCGAGCGGAAATACCTCGTCATCGCCACGCCAACCGGTTCCGGCTGGCTTGACCCCGGTGCGATGGATACGCTGGAGTACATGACGCGGGGTGACGTGGCCACAGTGGCGATCCAGTATTCCTACTTGTCCAGCCCGATGTCGGTGATCGTCGACCCTGAGAATGGGATTGCCGAATCCCACGCCCTCTTTGATCTGATCTATCGACACTGGACAGCCCTTCCCGCAGCAGAGCGGCCGCGCCTCTATCTGCATGGCCTCAGCCTCGGCGCGTTCCTGTCTCAGGAAACTGTCCCGCTTTTGAATGTGTTTGGCGACCCGTTTCAGGGCGCACTCTGGACCGGCTCTCCATTCCTCAGCGAGATGTGGCGGATGGTGCAGGACCGCCGTGATCCTGATAGCCCGGCATGGCGTCCGAAATTCGGCAACGGCTCTCTTATCCGCACGACCAACCAATTTGGCGGACTGGAGCGTTTCGATGCCACATGGGGGCCGATCCGCCTTGTTTTCCTGCAATATGGCAGTGATCCTATCGTCTTTTTCGACTATTCTCTGGCTTGGCGACGTCCCGACTGGCTGAGGTCGAACCGCGCGCCGGATCTGGGGCCGGACATGCGTTGGCTTCCGCTCGTCACCATGTTGCAGGTCGGTTTTGACATGGCTGTCGCGGTCGGAACGCTGGGCTATGGCCATGATTACGCCGCGCGCCACTACATCCCGGCCTGGGCTGAAACGCTGGACCCTGCGGGCTGGACCCCCGAGATCGAAGCGAGGCTGGTCGCCCACCTGAGGGACCTCACACCGCGCTGAGCGCGCAACCGCGCCGTGCTGATGCCAGTCAAGCTCGATGCCACTGTCTGTGGCTCCGGCCATGACAGCCCGCCACATATGCCTTGAAATCGGCGCTCAGCTGTAAGACGGTGGGCAAGACAGGCAAGGCTTTCTGCTGTTTCAACGCCTCGTGGTTTTCCGTCAGACTGACTTGAGGTTTAGGAGCAAAGATGGGCTGAGCGTTGATTGAAGGCATAGACCGTGCAGAGCTTTGACGTAGTCTTTCCCGCCAATCCACGAGGGTCTTGGCGTTTGATGCGATCAACACTTGCCTTGGGGTTGATTGCCCTGCTCTCTTGCCTGGCAGTCTTTATCGCGGCAGAACCTTCGGGCGCCCAGCCTCAGCAATCGACATCATTCCTGTTGGCATAATCTTCGGGCCTAAAGGTTGGTATCATCTCCTTTTTCGCATCGAAACGAGGAGACATCACGGTGATCAAACTCAAGAAGAGACGGGTCAAGAACCCTGTCACGGCCCTTTCCGAAGGCCTCGAGGAGCATTTGCAAAAGCTTGGTTACAGTCCCGACACAATCTGGAAGCAGCGCAGGCTGCTGAATGATCTGCTCTCTTGGCTTGTTCGTCGTCACCCCCGACATGCACCGCGTGCACCATTCCATCGATCCGCGCGAGACCAACTCGAACTACGGCTTCAACCTGCCGTGGTGGGACTGGCTGCTCGGCACCTACATCGCTCAGCCCGCCAAGGGGCACGGGGAGATGGAGATCGGGATCGAGCAATTTCGTACACGTCGCGACCTGTGGCTCGACCGGATGTTGATCCAGCCCGTCCGCGGCCCGGCATCGGGCCATGCGGTTGATCCCCGAAACACGACAAAGGAGCCCGCCGAATGACCGCAAGCGACTTCACGCGCGGCATCCGTGAGAACGCGGGCCAGGTTGCCCACCAGCTTATCCAGGTGATGCTGGTGGGCTTCGCCATCGGGATGACGCGCACGGTCGTCCCGGCGCTGGCCGAGAGAGAATTCGGGCTCGAGCGCGGCTCGTTTCTGCTGCTGGCGTCCTTCGTCGTGGCCTTCGGTGCGGTGAAGGCGGTGATGAACTTCGTTGCAGGGCGCTGGTCGGAACGGATCGGGCGCAAGCGGGTGCTGTTCTGGGGCTGGGTCGCAGCACTGCCGATCCCGGTGATGATCTGGCATGCGCCGGACTGGAACTGGATCGTCGCGGCGACCGTGCTTGTGGGCGTCAACCAGGGCCTTTGCTGGTCGATGACGCGGACCGCGAAGCTCGACATTACCAAGGCTGAGGAGCGGGGCCTCACCATGGGGCTCAACGAGTTCTCGGGCTATGTGGGCGTGGCAATCGCGGGCATTCTCACCGCCTATGCCGCCGAGGCCCTGGTAGGCGGGCGGCCAACGCGGATCTTCCGTCGCACCGGCGGGAGATTTCAGCGTGACACTTTGCGCCAACGTCCAACGGATCCTGCAGGCCGCGTTAATCGGCCTGCCCGTATCCCCTAGGCCAGGTCGGCGCTGGCGTCGCTTTCTGCCAAAGATCCTTCGAGCCCTGCAAGTTTGGCTGTCCAGCCCGAAAGGGGCTTTCGCTTCCCAGACAGCCACCTTTCCCCGCCTACCGCACCCCTTACGCCGTCGCCAGTGTGTTTCCTGATCGCCACCAGGGTGCAGTGTGGCAATCACCTTTGGCACGGGCTTTGCATAAACGTCGCCAACCGGGACGCACAGCGACCTGCGCAGGCCGCCGGCATGGGACTTCAAGCGAAAGCCAGGAGCTAGGTGTTTGATCCCATGGTTTGATGGTGCGATCCTTTCCCGGGAATGGAAGGAAGCACTATGGGACAAGTTCGTCACGGGAGCGCCGCGACCACGCACGCCGTCAGAGCTGCAATACAGCGATCGCAAGCTTCGCTCGCGCAGCTGAGCAAGGAGCTGGGCATCAATCCCAAAACCGTCGCGAAGTGGCGCAAGCGGGCGACGGTGGAGGACTTGAAGACTGGGCCGAGGGAGCCGCGTTCGACCGTTCTCACCGAAGCGGAGGAGGCCATGGTTGTCGCATTCCGGCGTCATACGCTACTGCCGTTGGATGATTGCCTCTATGCGCTTCAGCCGTCGATTCCGCGTCTGACGCGCTCGGCGCTACATCGGTGCCTGCAACGGCATGGCATCTCGCGCCTGCCGGACGTCGCAGGCGACAAGCCGACGCGGCAGAAGTTCAAGCGCTACCCGATCGGCTTCTTCCACATCGACATCGCTGAGGTGCAAACTGGCGAGGGAAAGCTCTATCTCTTCGTCGGCATTGACCGGACAAGCAAGTTCGCTGTCACCCAACTCGTGGACAAGGCAGATCGTAAAACCGCATGGGAGTTTCTCGAACACCTGCTCAAGGCCGTCCCCTATCGCATCCACACGATCCTCACTGACAACGTCCTATGTGCGGAATGATTTGCCGTTTTGAGCATAAGATCACGATGCATCCGAGCGACCGGATGCCTGATGAATAGTTGCCCAGGCGGGCTCCGCCGTCAAGAAGTGGTCTCTTCCATAGCAAATACAGGGTCGGTTTTATTGCCGCCCTCACCGTCCTCAAGACGAGATCCTAAATCCCAAGCGGAAGGCCCGAACATTATCTACGAGGTCAGGAAGCTGCCTCCACGGCTCTGCAGAGAGGGGTCCTTCCGCCTGGGCTCACCCCTTCGAAGAAGGGGCGATAGGGTTCGCCGGATTTGATCACGGCGTGAATGGTGCGGGCCATCTTCGCAGCGATGGCAGTATAGGCCTTGCGGCGCAGATCGGGGTTCTGGCGATCCTGCGCAATGTAGCGCTCGAACTTGTCGCGAAAGCTGTTGGCGGGCTTCAGAACGGCAGCCTGACTCGCCAGCCAGAGTGTGCGCCGTAGGCGGGCATTGCCATACTTGGAGATCTTGCTTCGACCACGGAATACGCCGGATTGCACAGTCGCGAGGTCCATGCCGCAGAATTTCAGAAACTGGCGGTGATGGCGGAAGCGGCGCAGATCACCGGCTTCAGCCAGAACGGCCAGCGCATTGACAGGCCCGATTCCAGGTATCGTGCGCAGCAGCTGATAATCTGGATGGTTGGCGAGCAGCTCTGCCGCACGGGCCTCGATGGCGTTGCGCTGCTGAACAAGACTGCGTCCCTGCGCCAGAACGAGGCGGAACATCCGGATTGCATCTGAGTCTGGCGCGACGGGCAAGCCCACAGAAGTCTTTGATGTCTCGTAGATATCCGCCAAAAGCGCCGCCTTGCCGACGCAGCGGCCAATTATCGGCCAGGCAGCCTCTATGAAGGCGTTCTTGTCCATGGCGGTGATCATGTGAGGAGATGGAAAGGCCTCAAGAAACGCCAGAAACCAGTCTCCACGAGAACTGCGATGGAACCGGTCCGCCTCGGGAAAATACAGTGGCAGGTAATGGGTCAGGATACGATGCCAGAGTTCCGTCTTCGACCGCGCAACCATCTCGTAGGTCTTCGACAGTTCCTGGATGTCACAAGTGCCAGCGACCAGCGGGTCGTGAAAGACTTGAACCGCCCCAATCTCCAGCATCCGCAGGATGACCTGCGCATCCTTAGGATCATTCTTGTCCCAGCTGTTGTGCAGTGCTTCTCGCGTGCGGGCGAGAGCAACGGAAGAGACGAGCTTCAGATCGAACCCCGCGGCCCCGAGGGCGAACATCAGCGCCCGGTGGTAATTGCCCGTCGCCTCGAAGCCGATGGTGACCGGTAAGTCATACTCAAGCAAAGCAGCGATCAGACGGCGATAATCCTCCGCGGTGTTCAGCACCGTCATCCGGCGGCGGCGCGTTTTGCGCGGGGCGGCAATCAGCACCTCGTGTCGGTGTTTGGAAATGTCGATGCCTACCAGAACACGGGCATCCGAAGTATGCTCAACCTTGGCCATAGCCGGTCTCCTCTGTGGTGTGGTTCGCAAAACCACCATAGAGACCTGAGCCTTGGTTATGGCCGCCTGCTGCGCAATTTTTGGAGGCTGCGCAGGCAGCCATAACCTTCAACGACGCGTCATTCCCAACATGCTACGGCATCCAGTTCGCCGAGCAGCCCCGCAACCGGAACACAGCATATTCACGGCAGATGCGGTTCGACATGATCTGTGAGGCAAATGAGATCGAGCACCGACTGACCAAGCCAAACCATCCGTGGACCAATGGCCAGGTCGAACGAATGAACCGCACCATCAAGGACGCGACCGTCAAACGCTTCCACTACGAAAACCACGACCAGTTGCGAACACACCTTGCCGACTTCATGGCAGCCTACAACTTCGCCCGCAGGCTCAAGACACTCAGCGGGCTGACGCCTTACGAATACATCTGCAAAATCTGGACATCAGAGCCAGAACGATTCATCCTAAATCCGATCCACCAAATGCCGGGACTGAACAGCTAGGGCCATGGCGGGACCAAGGTGCCGTATCACCGCGGGTACCTGCTTAGCCGTTCACCCAGACCTTAATCACCGCCGAGAAGTGCCAGCCGATCCAGACCGATAGGACGGACAGGACCAAGCCTAGTGCCACAATCCGCCCGAATGCCGGCGATCCTGAGCGAAGGGCAAGCACAAGTCGTACCATGGCATTGACCGTCAGGGTAGCCGCCAGCGGCATCACCGCCTCGCCCGCCGGCATCTGGCCCGCCGCGACCAGCGATGCCAGGGCGACGGCAGCCGAACTTGTGCTGACCAGCCCGGCCAGCGCCGCCGACAGCAGCACGGCCTCGGTCCCGAACCGATCGTTCAGCACCGCCGAGATCAGAATCACCGCCGCCACGGTCAAGGCGAACTTCACCGCGTCGTTCACGCTGAAGATCCGCGAGGGCAATTCGATCCCCGCCGGCTCGACCCCCTTTCGCGTGGCCAGGTAGACCAGCAGGGCACTGAAGATCAGCACGACCAGGGTGGGCACCACCAGCACCGGCAATGCCAGGGCGAACAGGGACGGGCTGACCAGGCCCAGCACCAGGCCGGTCTGCAGCAGCGACGACACCGAAGACAAGGTGGCCCCCGCCGCCGCCGGCTGGATGAAGCGGACGGCCGCATCGCTCAGCGCGTCGACCTTGCGGCCCATCTCGACCACAGTGGCCGTCGAGGACACGAAACCCGACAGGAACCCCGAAAGCGGCAGGCCAAGCCGGTCGCCGAAGACCCGCGTGCAGATGTGACTGACCGCCCCGATGACCATCACCAGGATGACGATGACAAAGATGGCGCGCGCGTTGATCGCAGCGTCCGGTCCGAAGCCGGTATCGGGGATCACCGGCAGGATGATCAGACCCGAGACGCCAAGGATCAATCCGTCGCGCATCTCGAAGTCGTTAAGGACCGAGCGGCTGAAGTCGCGCAGGGCCGACCGTGCCGCCAGCAAGGTGGCGACCAGCACCCCCGACGCGGCGGCAAGGAAAGTATGCTCGACCGACACCCCCCCCAGAACCACGACCAGCAACAGCGCGAGGCTGGTGGTCATTCCCGTTTGCCGGTCCGTCTGCGACAGATGTGCGACCGCCCGCAGGACGCCTACCGCGGCCAGCGCCACCGCCAGCAACGGCTGCCCGCCCGCATACTGGCTGAGCGCGCCAATCAGCGAGGCGAGCGAGAAGGTCCTGACCCCGATCGGGGCCGGACCGCCGTTCTCGCCCCCGTTGCGCTCGCGCTCGATCCCGATCAGAAGACCGATGCCGAGCGCCTCGAGCAGGAGCAGGGCCTGACTTGCTTCTTCCATCATCCGATCACTGTACCCTTCCGATTCGGCTCAGGCCATCGGGCGCGCCGCGCTTTCACCATTCCTCACTGCGCCTGCGGCCACAAGACCATCCACGCCGATATCAGGCCGCGACCATTACGACCACGACCAGGGCCAGCAGCGGGCCGACGCAGGCGACCATGAAGATGTCAGCATAGGCCTGACGATGGGTCAGCCGGCAGACGCTGAGCAGCGTCACCACGGCCCCGTTCTGCGGCAGCGCGTCCAACCCGCCCGAAGCGATCGAGGCGACCCGGTGCATGACCTCGGGCGCGATCCCGGCGGCCAGACCGCGCGCCAGATAGTCGTCGCCCATGGTGGCCAGCGCGATGCTCATCCCGCCCGAGGCCGATCCGGTGATCCCCGCCAGCACGTTCATCGACAGCGCCAGCGACACCAGCGGCGACCCCGGCGCCACCCCCAGCACCGCATCGCGCATGGCGGCAAAGGCGGGCAGCGCCGCCACCACGGTGCCGAAGCCGACCAGCACCGCGGTGCTGAGAAGCGGCAGCGCCGCCGCACCCGCCCCGGCCGACAGGCTGTCGGTCAGCGCCGGCAGGCGGCTGCGGTTGGTCAGCACGATCAGCGCGATGGTCAGCGTCAGCGCCAGGATGATCGCCCAGAGGGAGTGGACAAAACATGGGGGTCATGCGGCGCGTTTTCTGTTTGCGACGGTCAGCCGACCATCGAGAACTGCGGCCCTTGTGACGGCTACTCGGTGAGCCCCTTTGGGCGACCACCGCATCCTTCTGCGCTTTCCCATGCGGGCATTGGCAATGTCATCGACTGATCCTTCGGCACGAGATGACGAGATGGGCAGCCCGTTACGGTACCGTCGGCCATAGTCGACAAGGGATTCCATGTTGTTCGCGAGATAGGTGTACAGTGTCCCGCATCGGGCCTGCACACGAGCGGCAGCGGTGCGGACAGCCAAAGGTTCTTCCGCAAGGCGGGTGCAATCGTGCATGAGCCCTTTCAGATAAGTTTCCGCGACCCGTGCTCTGCCATGCCACAGCCACCAGCGAAGGCTTTTCGCGGGGCGCTGGAACAGCACCGGAATTCCAGTGAATCCCGGTATCTGGACCAGACCCTGAACGGCGGCCTCGACATGTCGAATACGCATCGAGATGTGCCACCAGTCGAGGATATGCTTCACTTGGCCGTCGCCACCCATGGCATTCCGTATGAGGTTCGGGAGAGCAAGCTCGCCATCAGAGATTACCGTCAACAGACGGCCCGGCTTCCATCCAAAGTCTGACAGCTCTTCTCGCATCCGGCTGCCTGGCGATGCCGTCGCATTGGCGACCAAGCCAAATCGTCGGCACATATTGCGACTTTCAATCTTACCGACCACAAGATCCAGGTGTCGCTGCTGATACTCCGGTCGACAGCGGATATGCGCACCGTCCAGAAAAACCGTCAAACCCCCTTTGGGAAGTGCTTCAGCGGGATCGCCTGATGCCCTTCGACTTTTCTCGAGCCCCGCGGCTACTCTTCCCAACCGGTCACGCACCGTGGTGTGATGGGGCGGATGGCAGGGGAGGAAGCTTTTCATCAGCTGCGCGGCTTCGCGAAAGGAATGCCGGGACCCGAGTTCCGCATGGAGCCGCTGCAGCTCCGGGGTAGCCCGGTCAGGAAAGAAATAGGCCAGCGGAGAAATAGGTCCGCCGGGCATCGCCGCTGACCTGGCATCACACGAACAGCGGCGCAAGCGCGCGGCTTTGACCCGAACCCGCCCAAAGAGCGTGTCGAGATCGCGCGTGCGATAGTCATGAATGGCACGAACCGAGGCGCAATCCGGGCATACGCGGCTTTCTCGGATGATTTCCTCAACCTGATCGCAAAGAATTGCCCGCTGAATCTGTTCGACAACCCTCTTCCCATCCTCGAGGCGCAACCCGATCCCGTCTGGACAGGTCACCCGGTAGGGTCGTGAAATGCCGTCAAGCTGATGAGTGCGCTTCTCCCCGTTGTCGAAGGTAGTTTCGATTGTAATCCGTACGTCCATGGCAGCCCCACACGCAAAGAACTCACCTTAGCACGGGCCGCAACGACGAAGATGACCCCCATGTTTTGTCCACTCCCGCCGTTGATTTCGTTGGATTTCCCATCTCACAATTAAGGGCTACGCGACAGGCGGCAAGATGACCAGCCGGCAGATGATGGACGGGCTGCACCCGATGGGCCGCATCGGCACCCCCGACGAGGTGGCCGGCCTGATCGTCTGGCTGTGCTCGGCCGAGGCCGGGTTCATGACCGGCGCGGTGGTGCCGGTCGACGGCGGTTTTGTCGCGCAATAGGCCGGGGTCGGGCCAGTCTAGATCAGGCTGGCGGCGACGACCGCCCCCGTAATGGCTAGAACCAGGATCGCGGCGGCGGCGCCTTCGCGGAAGATGTCCTCGATCCGGTCCAGATCCTCGCCGATGACGATCTGCGGCTTCGGGCGCGAGCGGCGCAGTGACCGTGACCCGGCGCGCAGGGCAGCCCTTGCGGCGGCGGTCAGGGCCGCTGCCCGGCGCTGCACCGGGCCAAGCGCGTCGCCCTCGGGCAGGGTGGGCGGCTTCAACCCGACCGCGACCGCGCCCGCGATCAAGAGCACCGCGAGGCCCAGCGGCCAAGCCTCGGCCAGCTTCGACGCGAGGTCCGCCGCCAGCGGGGACTTGCCGGTCACATCGGCGTAAAGCAGCCAGGGCAGCCACAGCGCCGCCCCGGCCAGCGCCAGGAACGGCAGCGCCATCAGAAGCGGCGGGCGGCGGCGTGGTTTCGCCGTCGGCAGCACCGCCAGATAGCGCGCCATCGCCAGCGCCGTGGTCAGTGCGGACAGACCGATCAGCGTCGCGCCAAGCGCTCCGGCCGGGTCCTTCATCGCCGATTTCACCAGCGCCCCGGCCAGCAGCGGCATCCCGACCAGCGACAGGCCCAGCACCGCGAGCACTGCCATCAGCCCCCAGCGCCAGCCTCGCCCGCAGAGCGGCGCGAGGCCGACGCCCAGGAACAGCGCCCCCTTGGCCAGCCCGTGATGCAATGCGAACAGCGCCACCGCCGGCAGCACCGTGGCGGGCGCGCTGCCCGCAGCCAGCGCAACGCCCAGCACCCCCATCACCAAACCCATCTGGCTGACGGTGGAATAGGCCAGCACGGACTTGGCCCCGGCCTGCCCGACCGCCAGCAGCGCCGCGAGGAACAGGCCGGAAAAGCCCAGGATTGTCAGCAGGTTGCCCGCAACCGCCGCCGGGGTTCCCAGCGGCAGCAAGGCCACCATCCCGAAGATCCCGGCCTTGACGATGGCACCCGACAGCACCGCCGAGGCCGGCACCGGTGCGGCCGGATGCGCCACCGGCAGCCAGACATGCAAGGGCATCAGACCGGCCTTGATCCCGAAGCCCGCGATCAGAAGCCCGAGTGCCGCAGGATGCGTCGAAGGCAGGGCCAGGGCAGCGCGCACCGCCTCGATCCCGATGGCTCCGCCCGCCCCGTGCGAGGCCAGCATCAGCCCGACCAGGATCGCCACCTCTCCCAGCACGGCCAGCACCAGATAGACGGTGCCCGCCCGCATCGACGCGGGCTTGCGGTCATGGATCACCAGCGGATAGGCCAGAAGCGAGACCTGCGCGAAGAAGACATAGAAGCTGACGATGTCGGCGGCGATGACGACGCCAAGATTGCCGGCCAGCACCAGGTTCCAGAACAGCGCGAAGGCGGCGGGCCGGCTGTCGCGGCGCAAGTAGTCGGCGGCATAGACCCCGGCCCAGAACCACAGCACCGCCGCTCCGCCAAGGAAGATCGCGCCGGTGGCAGTCAGTTCCAGCCCGCCGTCCAGAAGCACCCCCGGCAGCGCGACGGGTGTGTCGCGCGGCGCGAAAAGGGCGGCGGCCAGTGCCGGCAGGGGGCCAAGCGGCAGAAACATCACCATGCGCGGGCCCCAGCCCGGCAGAAGCGCCAGCCCGGCCAGCAGCATCGGCCACAGGACCGTCAGCGGTAGAAGCAGTGTCAGGTCGGCAGTCATCGCAGATAGCCCCCCTCGGCGATCAGGGTGGCCCAGCCCAGCGGGCTGAACGGCAGCGATGCGAAGATGCCCGCCCCAAGCGCCACCAGGGCCGTCACCGCCGCGGGTAGGATCAGCATCCGGTCGCGGGTGGTGGCCAGTTCGCGGATGGCGGGCCGGTCGGGTGGCGGGGGCAACAGCCAGGCGCGGTAGAGGAGCGGCAGGAAATAGGCGGCGTTCAAGAGCGATGACCCCGCCAGCACCGCCACCACCCAGGCCGCGTCCGATTGCAGCGCGCCGATCCCGAGATACCATTTCGAGATGAAGCCCGCCACCGGCGGCAGCCCGATCATCCCCAGCGCCCCGACCGAGAACGCCGCCATCGTCACCGGCATCAGCCGGCCCGCCCCGTCCAGATCGGCAATCGCCTTGATCCCCATGCGGTTCGCGAGCGCGCCGGCGCACATGAAAAGGGTGATCTTCATGATCCCCTGATGCACCAGATGCACCAGCCCGCCGATCACGGCATATGGCCCGATGAGACTGGCACCAAGGATGATGTAGCTGACCTGGCTGACCGTGGAATAGGCCAGCCGCTTCTTCAGATCGCTCTGCATCAGTGCGCGGACCGAGCCGTAAAGGATGGTGACCGAGGCCAGCGCCGCCAGCGGCACGCCAAGGCCCAGTTCGGCCACGGTGCCGATGCCGTAGACATCATAGATCATCCGCACGATGCCGAAGGCTCCGGCCTTGACCACTGCGACGGCGTGCAGAAGCGCGCTGACCGGCGCGGGGGCGGCCATCGCCTCGGGCAGCCAGCCATGCAGGGGGAAGATCGCGGCCTTCACCCCCAGCCCGCCGATGCACAGGATGAAGATCAGCGTCAGGGTCAGCGCGGGGATGCCGGTCAGGTCCGGCGGCGCGGCGAACTCGATCGCGCCGACCAGCGACTGCAGCCACAGGATCCCGGCCAGGAAGGCGACGCTGCCCGCCAGCGTGTAGGAAAGGTAGATCCGCCCCGCGCGCAGCGACTTGTCGTCGCCCTTGTGCGCGACCAGCGGCCAGGTCGCCAGCGTCAGCAGTTCGTAGAACAGGAAGAAGGTGATCGCGGTGCCCGACATCGCCACGCCGGTCGCCGCCAGCACGCAGAGGTTGAAGAAGCCGAAGAACCGCGGCAGGTTCGGGCCGCGGTCGAAATAGGCGATGGCGTAGATCGTGGTCAACAGCCACAGGAATACCGAAAGGGTCACGAACAGAAGGGCAAGCCTGTCCAGCCGCAGCACGAAATCATGACCCGGCAGGAACTCGTAGCGCCATTCGAACACCAGACCGGCCTCAGTCGCGTTCAGCAGGTAGGCCACTACCAGCAGCTTGGTAAAGGCCACGCCGAGGTTGGCCGCGTTGCGCCAGGCGGACAACCGCTCGGGCAAGGCAAAGCTGACCCCGGCGGCGACCAGCGGCAGGAATACCAGAAGCAGCGGCGCGAAGGTCATCATGGCGCGGCCTCCGGTTGGATCACCGTGGGCGTGGCCCAGGGTGCCTCGATGGCCGAGACGTCGACCAGCGCGGTGCCGGCAAAGCCCATGACGATGGCCAGTCCCGCCAGCGCCAGCGGTGCCACGGCTTGCACTCCGCCGGTCACCGGGCCGCGCGACGCGGTGTCAGGTCCCGCGCCAGCCAAAGGGGCAAAACAGGCCGACAGCGCCCGAAAGAGATAGACCGCTGCCAGCAGGCCACCAATCACCAGCACTCCGGCATAGAGGAACGCGCCCTGCTCGATTGCAGCGCTTAGCAGCAGGAACTTGGCGGTGAACCCGCCCGAAGGCGGCAGCCCCATCAAGGACACCACCGCCAGGCCGAAGGCGGTCACGGTCAGGGGCATGGCCTGCGCCAGCCCGCCCAGATCGGCGATCCGGTCACCGGCGACAGCCTTCAGCATCAGCCCGGCCGCAAGGAACATCGCCGCCTTGGCCAGCATATGCGCCACGCCGTGCAGCGTCATCCCGGCCCAGGCGCCGGAAGGCTCGACCGTCCCGGCGACCAGCGGAAAGGCCAGGAACAGATAACCGACCTGCGCCACCGTCGAATAGGCCACCAGCGGCTTCAGCCGGTCCTGCCGCATCGCCTGGATCGATCCGTAGATCACCGCCGCCGCGCCCAGGCCACCCAGCACATGCAGGGCGGCCGGGCCGGTAACGGCTGCAAAAGCCTCGAACCACAGCCGCACCAGGATGACGAAACCCAGCTTGACCGCGATCGCCGACAGAAGCGCGCTGGCCGGGGCCGGGGCGGCGGCATGGGCGGGCGGCAGCCAGCCGTGCATCGGAAAGAGTGCGGCCTTGATCAGCAGCCCCGCCGTCATCAGCCCCAGCGCCAGCAGCGTCGCGAGATCGGCCTCAGCCACCTGCGCCAGAAGGATCACGTCCACAGTGTCGTAGCGCGCTACCGTCAGCGCCACGCCCAGCAGATAGGCCAGCGAGCCGAGCAGCGCGATCATGAAATAACGCAACGCCGCCGCCAGCGAGCCCATCGCCGCCAGCGCCACCGCGGCCAGACTGACCATCTCCAGCGTGACGTAGAGGTTGAAGAGATCGGTGGTCAGGAACCCCGCATTGGCCCCGGCCCACATCAGATAGACCAGCGGCCAGAAGGTCTCGGCCTGGGCGGCGTGGCCGGGCTTTTCCGGCGGCTCGGCCAGCGCGTGCAGCCCGACGGCGCCGATCACCAGCGCGGTGGCGAGGATCATCAGCCGCGCCACCCCGTCGGCGCGCAAGAGGATGCCCAGCGGCAGGTCCCACTGACCGACGAGATAGGCCGCATCGGGCGGCAAAAGCGCCAGCCACAGCGCCAGTCCCGCCATCAGGGGTGCGGCCAGCAGGATCAGCCAGCGCCCGGATGGCCCCAGCATCAGCGCCGCCGCCATGAAGCCGAGCGGTGCGGCCATGAGAAGGTCAAGCGGGCTCATGGCGCGGGATTTTCGTTGTCGTCGGCGGCAGGTTTCGCGGCCGCCCGCGTCTGGGCCTGCCGTACGATCATCGCCGCGCCGAAAGCGGTCAGCGCGACGGCTACGACGATGCCGGTGATCACCAGCGCCTGCGGAAAAGGATCGGTAGCGTCAGGCCCCCGACCCAGCCCGCCCAGGATCAGGAAGATGCCCGCCCCGACCACATTGACTGCCAGCAACTGGCGCAAAGGGTGACGCAGGGTGATGAAGGCGTAAAGCCCGAGACCCACCAGGGCTGCGCCGGTCACGGCATAAAGATGTCCGGTGGACAGAAGGACGGGCAGCGGCAGGTCCATCTCAGCCCTTCCCTTCCGGGTCTGGGTCCGACGCGCCTGGCATTGGCGGCCCGGCCACCAACAAGGCCAGCGTGACCCCGATCGACAGGAAAAGAGTGTATTCGATGGTCACGATCAGCGCCTTGGCCAGCCCCGCAGGATAGACCAGCAATCCGCCCGCCGCGACCCCGGCCAGCCCGATCGCCAGAAAGACCACGGGACCCAACACCAGCGCCGCGCGCAGAAGCGGCTGGTCGCTGGACGGCAAGCCGATGGTGCCGCCCATCCCCGCCACCAGAAGGCCGCCCGCCAGGACCGTCCCGGCCTGGAAGGCGCCGCCCGGCAGGTCCGATCCGGCCCAGACCAGATAGGCCGCCATCACCAGCGCCACCGGCAAGAGAAGCTGGCCGAAGGTGCCCGCAACCCGGCGCATCGGCGCATCGGCCATGCCGGGATCGGCGGGGCGGCCGGGCCAGGCCCCCGCCGGGGCCAGCGACCAGACCGCGACCAGCGCGCCCAGAAGGACGAAGCTTTCCAAGAGCGTGTCATAGGCGCGGAAGGCCAGCAGGACGCCCGTCACCCGGTTCTCGATGCCAAGCCCCGGCATCAGCGGTGCCACCACCCGGTCCAGCCCGCTTTCGGGCGGGATCGAAAGCACCGCCGCCGCCAGCAGGACCACGAACCCCGCGCAGGCGGCAAGGGCCCCCAGCCGCAGCAACAGGGGCGAGCCGGTGGATGTCGCGGCATCCCCCAAGGCCAGCAGCCGCGCCCGCGCCAGGATCAGAAGGACCCCGGTGACGCCCGCGCCGATGGCGATCTCGGCCAGCGCCACGTTTACGGCATCTAGCCCCAGCCAGGCTAGGCCCATCAGGTTGCCGAAGGCGATGAAGAAGGCGATCGCGGCCAGTGCGTCGCGCACGAACAGCGCGATGGCCGCAGTGCCGAGGATCATCAGGCACAGGATGAGGTCGAAGGCGAAGGTCATCGCAGGCCGCCGTCCGGCGCGCTGTCGGCATCGTCCAGGCGGGCCTCGTCCAGGCGGGCGCGCCGGGCCAGCAGCTGCGAGGTAGTGCCCGCCGCGATCACCGCGAACAGCCAGACCAGCGCGATCTTGGCCGCCACCGCCAGCGACCCGCCGTAAATCGCCGCAGCCAGCGCCACCAGCCCAAGGCCAAGGTTGTCTGCCTTGGTCAGCGCGTGCAGCCGCGAGGCGGTGTCGGGAAAGCGCAAGAGCCCCAGCGAGCCCGCGGCGTAGAAGGCCAGCCCTGCGCCGAGGAGCGCCAGCACCGCCAGATCGATCCAGCTCATTCCTTTGCCCCGGGTTTCGCGGTGCCACGCACGAAGGCGGTCACCGCAATGGCCGCCAGCAGCGTGCCGATCAGCGCCGCGTCGAGGAAGGCCGCATCTCCACGCGCCGCGCCAAGGACGACGGCGACGCCGATCACCCCGGTGCCGGCAAGCTGGGCGGCCATGATCCGCTCGACCGGGCCGGGCCCGCGCCAGCAGCGCACCAGCGCCGCCGCGACGGTCAAGAGCAGGAAGATCGCGACAAGGGTGAACCAGTCAGCCATGCGTCGCACCATATTCAGTGATGCGGCTGTCGAACAGACCGTGGATACGGGTTTCGTCGGCTTGAACCTCGCCCGGCGTGAAATTCGGCAGATACAGGACGTGTATGTCCATTTCGCCGTCGCCCGTCCGGCGGGCAACGTGCCTGCAGGATGCTGATCACCCCCCCAACAGAACATTGGCCGCGTCATGCCGGCTCGACAAGGGGATGTCGACCCAACCTGGCGAAATCGGCAGGCGTGGATCGAAAGCACGTCGCGCGACGTCCAGCCCACCCAACCCGCTGTGCACCAGAAACCGGGGCAGTATCGCCGCCGCGCGCCAAACGACAACACCGGGCCGGTCAACCGGATAGATCAGCAGGCTGAGCACCGTTGCCACGGCGACTGCGGGCCGCGCCATATGCCAGGGAATCGACCCCGCCGCCTGTCAGTACGACCCAGAGGGCTCCAAAGATGGCTAACCGATTCAGAACTGAGACAAGCTGCATCGAATCCTCAGGGTGCAATTGGCCCCATTCAACAGTTAACCACTATTCCGCAGACCACCACAACCGAAAACGGGCAGCAAACGTCCAAGGTGGACAATTGCTTTGCCATCTGGGTATAAACGTCAGGCGCTTCCGGCTGAACCGCGTCGTTCAGAGTGAAGCTTTTCAGACCAGCCCGGGCGTGACTGCCAGAATGTGCGCCGAGGACCGAAGTCGCAGTCCCCGGGGAACAGGTTTCACGCCGCGCTGCCGCGATCAAAAATCAAACAGCTCGCCAAGCATCGACTTGCGCTTGCGCCGACGCGGATCATGTTCGTCATCATAGTCGCCGCGATCATCATAGCGTTCATTGTCGCGGTGGGCGCGACTGTCACGTTCACTTTGCGCCGGACGAGCGTCGCCGCGTGGTCCGGCGGGAACTGGAACAGACTGAGACATCTCGATAATCTTGTCGAGTTCGCCCCGGTCGAGCCAGACACCCCTGCACGTCGGGCAATGGCGATGAAAAATTGATTGTCTGGCATGGGCTTCACGGTCCTGTGCCAATTTTGATCCATATCCGGCCCTGCGGGTCGGGGAAGGCAACACCCGCTGCCCGGCGGGAAGCACCCTGTTGAACAAGGAAGTCAATGCCATGCCGATCAGTCTTGCCGCCGCTGCACAGACCTACCGCGAAGCCGCGCGCGATGCGGTGCGCCGCCATTCGACCTTCCACCTGGTACAGGCGGCGCTGCTGGTCGTCGCGGGGATCGTCGCCATCGTCTTCCCGGCCTTTTCTTCGGCTGCTGCCGTCGTGGTGTTCGGCTGGCTGCTGATCGCCAGCGGCATCATTCAGGCCATCGGCCTGATCAGCGCACGCCATACGCCGAACTTCTGGCTGCAGATCATCTCGGCCATACTTGGTGTGTTGCTGGGCATTCTGCTCTTGCGCAACATCGCGCAGGGGATGCTGCTGCTGTCGCTTCTGCTGATCATCTTCTTCATGATCGAGGGGATGTCGAAGGTTGTCTTCGCATTGACGATCCGTCCCTTGCCCAACTGGCTTTGGGTTTTTGCCAGCGGGGTGCTCTCGGTCGTGCTGTCGCTTGTGCTTTTTGCCGCGATGCCGGTCACTGCGCTGTGGCTGATCGGGCTGATGCTGGGGCTCGACCTCATCGCCATTGGCGCGGCCCTTGGTGCGATGGCGTGGAGGCTTCGCGGGCAAGCGGTGCCCGCCGCCTGATCCCCTAGGGCGCCCGGCTTCGGGCGCCATTTTCTTGCAATGAATTGACTGAAAGGCGCCGAAATGGCCAGCAACCCGAAATCGCAGACGCGAAAAACCCTTCCCATCGACCTCGCCTTGCAGGGGGGCGGTTCGCATGGGGCGTTTACATGGGGCGTTCTGGACCGCATCCTCGAGGAAGACTGGTTCGAGATCGATGGCATTTCCGGCACCTCGGCCGGCGCCATGAACGCGGCAATCCTGGCGGCCGGCATGGCCACCGGCGGGCGGCAGACCGCGCGTGAGATGCTGACCGCCTTCTGGCGCCGGACGGCCGATGCCGCGCGCTTCAGCCCGTTCAAGCGCGGGCCGCTGGAGGTCCTGACGGGCAAATGGACGCTGGACAACTCGCCCGCCTTCATCGCCATGGATCTGATGGCGCGGCTGATCTCGCCCTATTCGCTGGGTGGGCGGCAGGGAACCCGCTGCGCGACATCCTGACAGACCTGATCGATTTCGACGCGCTGGCGACCGGGCCGGTCAAGCTGTTCATCACGGCAACCAATGTGCACACCGGGCAAGGCAGGGTGTTCCGCAAGCATGAGGTGACGGCCGATGTGCTGCTCGCCTCGGCCTGCCTGCCATCGATGTTCCAGGCCATCGAGATCGACGGCGTGCCCTATTGGGACGGCGGCTATGCGGGCAACCCGACGATGACGCCGCTCGTGCGTGAATGTGAAAGCCTCGATACCGTTCTGGTGCAGATCAACCCGGTCGAGCGGCGCGAGACGCCGCGCACCGCGCGCGAGATCGCAAGCCGCCTGAACGAGATCTCTTTCAACGCCCAGCTACTGAAAGAGTTGCGGATGATGGCGCTGCTGCGCCGTGTCATCGACCCCGGCAATGGCGAGGCGCGGTACTGGAAAGAGATGCGCCTGCATCGCATCACCTCGGACATCATGGTGGACCTTGGACATTCCTCGAAGCTGAATGCCGAATGGGACTTCCTGAAGATGCTCTTCGACGAAGGGCGCCGCGCCGCCGAGGATTTCGGCCGCACCCATATTCAGGACATCGGGGTGCGTTCGACCTTCGATATCGACGCGCTGGCGGACGAGCTTTGACATGCTGGGTCTGCTGGGTATTCTGTTGGGCCTTGCCCTGATCATGGTGCTTGCGTTCCGCAGTTGGACAATCCTGCTGCTGGCGCCTTTGGCTGCTGCGGTGGCGGCGCTTTTTTCCGGTCAGCCGATGCTGGCGCACTGGACGCAGACCTTCATGCCTGCGGCGGCGGGGTTTGTGGCGCAGTTCTTTCCGCTTTTCCTGCTGGGCGCATTGTTCGGCAAGCTGATGGACGACAGCGGATCGGTTTCAGCGATCGCCGATTACATGACGCGCCGGCTCGGCCCCTCGCGGGCGATCCTTGCCGTGGTGGCTGCGGGCGCGATGGTCACCTATGGCGGTGTCAGCCTGTTTGTGGCGTTCTTCGTTCTGGCGCCAATGGGGCAGGCGCTGTTCAAGGCGGGAAGCGTGCCGCGCAGGCTGCTTCCGGCGGCACTCGCGCTTGGAACCTCGACCTTCACCATGTCAGCCATGCCGGGAACGCCTGCGATCCAGAACGCGATTCCGATGCCGTTCTTTGGTACCACCCCTTTGCCGCACCTGGGCTTGGCATCATAGCCAGCATCATCATGGCGGCCATCGGCCTGGGCTGGCTTTCCTTCCGCGAACGTCAGGCCAAGGCGCGGGGCGAGGGTTATGGCGCGGCCGAAAAAGGCTCCGCCGTCTCGCGCGAGCTGGCCAGCACCGCACGCGAGTTTGACCCTGCCGAGATCAGCCGCGCCGGATCCTGGGGCGGGCGGCCACCGATCGGCCTGGCCATTCTGCCGCTGGTTCTGGTTGTCGTGGTCAACCTGATCCTGACGCAGTTCGTGCTGCCCAGCATGGATTTCGATTTCCTCTCGCAGCCCGCATGGGGCGAAACCACCCTGTCGGCTGTCGGCGGGGTCTGGTCGGTGGCGCTTGCGCTTCTGGTCGCCTGCATCGTGCTGGTTGCCATGAACCGGCGCCGCTTTCGCAATCTGCGCGAAAGCATCGACTCGGGCGCGACGGCCGCAGTACTTCCGATCATGAGCGTGGCAAGCCTTGTGGGGTTCGGCGCGGTCGTGGCGGCCCTGCCTGCGTTCGAGATGGTGCGGGACTGGGTTCTGGGCATCGGAGGCGGGCCGCTCGTGTCACTGGCGGTAGCGACGAACATCCTTGCCGCGTTGACCGGATCGGCTTCGGGCGGGATGACCATTGCGCTGCAGGCCCTTGGCCCCACCTTCATGCAGATCGCGTCAGACACAGGGCTGGACCCTGCGCTGATGCACCGGGTGGCCGTGATCGCCTCGGGTACGCTGGACAGCTTGCCGCATAATGGCGCGGTGGTCACGATGCTTGCGGTCTGTGGCTGCACGCATCGCGAAAGCTATCTGGACATCGTCATGGCCGCCATTGTCAGCGCGCTTGTTGCCCTTGTGGCCGTGATCGTGCTTGGCACAGCCTTCGGTTCCTTCTAACCCGATAGGGACAGAGCTTCGGGATCGTCATGACACAGCCCACGCCGACCGCCGCACCACCGGCCCTTTTGAACATCACGCTGGGCGTCATGCTGGCGCTGATGCTGGGGTGGTTCTTCCACATCGCCTCGGGCGTTCTGGTGCCAATGGTGCTGGGGCTGATGATCTCTTATGTGGTCATGAGCGCGGGTCCACGCTGATCACCAGCAATCTGCCCTTCGACGAATGGACCGAAACCTTCGGCACCGAACGCCTGACCGGCGCTCTCCTCGACAGACTGACACACCACGTAAACATTCTCGAGATGAACGGCGACAGCTATCGCCTCAGCCAAAGCCGCGCTCGAAAGGCCCGATCCGCCACCTGATCACACCTAACAGAATTGGCCCTCCGGGCCA
>NZ_CP032408.1 GCF_016806065.1 Rhizobium rosettiformans | reverse complement strand
GCAGGATTAATTGCGGGGTGACGGGATAGGACCCATCGCTGCCGCGGGTCGCTAATGGACAAACCCGCATGAACGAGTTCCCTGACAGGCCCATTGCGCCCCTCTTCTAGCATCAGATCTGAATTGTCATTCAATTCTTTGGCAGCAGCGGCCCAAACCTCATCTGCCGTCGACCCTGAAATATGATGCATAGGTGAACCCGGACGCTGTGATGCCAACGGATGTTTCGATGTATAGAATCATATAGGCGCTGGAGCACGAAGACGATAGTGACCATAATGACCGAGCTGGTTTGAGGGGCGGAAAAGATGTTGATCACTATCGAAGGCGTCGACGGATCAGGCAAGAACACCCTGGCTGAGGCTCTCAGAGCCGCCCTATCGGAACGCCATGTCGTCGAAATGGTCTCCTCGCCTGGATATCAGAGGACGGAGACGGGCAGGTTGATCGGGCGGTATCTTGCTGGCGAGTACAGGCTCGGAAACGAGAGCCCCTATGCGCTCTCTTTGCTGTTTGCTCTGGACCGGCAAGAAGGACAGCCTCAGCTGCGGCAATGGCTCTCGCAAGGACGAATCGTGATCGCGGATCGCTATGCAGCTTCTAATGTCGCCTATCAGGCCGCGCGCGCTAGCAGCGTCGCTGAAAGTGTCGCAGTTAGAGAATTCGTTCTCGACCTGGAGTTCGAGAAGCTCGGTACCATCGTGCCGAGCGTGAACATCTGGCTGGACATTCCGGTTTCGGTCTCAAGAGAGCTAATCGCCAACAAGGGCAAGCGGGATTATGTCCAATCGACCTACGACAAGTTTGAAGCCGACGGGGCGCTGATGGAACGGGTATCAACCCAGTATCGGGAGTTGTGCGCTGGCAATGCCTATGGCGACTGGCTGCATGTTGAGACCTGTGACGATAGAGGGCTTCGCCAACCTGGCGTGATTCTCGCGGAGGTCCTTGACCGGCTCGCCCTTTAAGCGGTGCCTCTTTATCAATGGTCTTTCCATCCCGAGCTTGTGCCCGGTATCAATAATCATGAGGCTCTCGGCAAACTCGGAGCGACGTCGTTCCACGAGCGACCAAAAACTCGGAACGCTTGTTTCAAAGGCATGCGTTCCGGCTTCCAGCATCAATTTCGTCGCCAAAGCCATCGAGCATTTGTACTCAGTCGATCTACTGCGCTGTCACGCGTCGAAATAAACTAGCAAAACACCCAGACACAGTGCTCAAGCGCTTCGCTTGAAAACGACCTGACAGTTGTTGGAAGGCGGCTGCGGATTGCTTCAGCCGGCGCCGTCCGACCCCTGGCGGTGGGCCGATGATTATTGCCTTTTCTTGATCTGCACATGATTCTGAGGAGGTCTTGTTCCGTTCTTAAAAAACCGCCCCTTGACATTCAAGTCGGTAAGATTATCTTACCATACGTAAGACAACGGAGGATGTGATGGACTCGACCGATGTTCAAAAGCACCTGATGGACGTGCTCACCACGATCCAGGCTATTAGTGGCGAAGCGTGCCCGACCCTCGATCCGACGATTAAGCCGGCGGAAGAGTTGCCGAAATTCAACAGCAAGGTCTGGCCTGTGGCCGCCGGCATGCTTGGCGCCGCGCTTGGCAAGGCGATCCCGCCGGAGGTCAACATCTTCGTCGACGATGCCACCAAGCAGGCCCTTACGATCGCGCAGACAGTCGCGCTGGTCTGCACGCTCGTCGAACAGCTCAACGCCCAGGCGGCGGTGGCAGCGGCATGACAGACAATCCGACCGAACGACGCACGCAACTGGCTGAGCGCCTTAAGGAAGCACGCAAGCTGGCGGGTCTCTCGCAGGGCCAGGTCGCAAAGCTGCTCGGGCTGCATCGCCCCTCTGTTTCGGAGATGGAGGCAGGGAACCGGCGAGTATCGGCTGATGAGCTTTCGCAGCTGGCGGAACTTTATGACGTCAGTGTCGCCTGGTTGATGGGCGAGGTACCTGAAACGGTGGATGCCGCAGACCCGAGGTTGCAGCTCGCCGCGCGCGAGCTGACCAAATTGAAGCCCGAAGACCTTGAACGTCTGCTGAAGCTGCTCGCAGCGATGCGAGACGACACGTCCGACCCGAAGGAACCGTAAGTCCATGATGCTCAGGAGCGAAAAGACGATGCCGGATCGCAATGCTTTGGCAACCCAGGCCATGACGGCGTCCATTGCCGCTCGCACCAAAGCTGGACTGGACCTCGTCAACCCGATTTGCATCTACGCGCTCTGCAAGGCTCACAAGGTCCAGGTGCGTTTCAACAATATCAACATGGAGGGCATGTATCAGCGAGGCGCACCTTCGCGAATCCATCTCTCCGCCCGGCGTCCGCTCCCACGGCGGGCCTTCAATTGCGCCCACGAGCTGGGTCACCATGTCTTTGGACACGGCTCGTCGATTGACGAACTGCGCGAGGATGCCAAGGAAAACCCCTGGGAAGATCCTAAGGAATTCCTGGCGGACAATTTCGCCGGTTTCGTGCTGATGCCGACGCTTGGGATGCGACAAGCCTTCGCAAAGCGCGGCTGGAAGCCAGATTCGGCCACGCCTCTGCAGCTGTTCCAGATCGCGTGCGAATTCGGGGTTGGATACACGACACTGATCACCCATCTTTCGCAGTCTTTGAACATGCTCTCGCGACCGCGGGCGACCGCGCTGAAGAAGCAGAAGCCCTCAGCGATCCGTGCTGCTCTCCTCGGAGCGTTGTCCGCCGAGCCGCTCATCATCGTTGACAGCGCTTGGAGCACCTCTGTCATCGACGTTGAAGTCGGAATGAGTATCCTTCTGCCTGCTGACTGCGAACCTGATAACGAGGCGATCACATACATCAAAGACCTTCCCGAAGGCCGTCTTTTTGAGGCGCAGCAGCCTGGCATCGTCAGGGTCATTCAGCCCGTTACCGGCTGGGCAGTCTTCGTGCGGATCGCCCGTAAACAATATGTCGGCCTAGCCGACTTCCGCCACCTCGAGGAGGATACCGATGAGTAAGTCGAGTAGCGTCGCGACGGAGCCGTTCGTCGTCGACGAGACCAGTGTGTCACGCGCCTATGCGAAAATCCTGCTCCGCATCGCCAAGGGGCGGGGCAAGGATGTCAGTCCGCTGGTATTGTCGATCTCGGAATTCAAGAGGGAAGACGAGAATCTTAGGAAGTCGCTCGACGCCTTGCTGAAGAGCAAGGGGCGGTGCGTCGTCGAAGATGTTGCTTATACGATTTTCCCCGAGCGCCTTTGGCAGATGGCGCAGGGCGATCGCGCCAAACTTTTTTGCTACTACAAGATGGCCTTTCCGGCCTACCAAGCGATGAACCGCAAAGTGAACGGCCGCGGCCTATATTTCGAACGGATGATGATGTATGGACGCGGCCCTTGTGACGGCAATCAGCTAGAATACATGCTTTCGCAGTACGAGGGTCGCGACGGCATTCGCGACTCCATGATGCAGGTCACGACATTCGACCCCGAGCGCGATCACACGCCGAGCGCCCAGCTCGGCTTCCCGTGCCTGCAACACGTCACCTTCGTTCCAACGAAAAGCGGTCTGGTGCTCAATGCCTTCTATGCGACCCAGCAAATCTTCGACAAAGCCTACGGCAACTATCTCGGGCTCAAACAGCTCGGCGAGTTCATGGCACACGAGATGAGAATGCCATTTGTCCGGCTCAATGTGACGGTGGGGGTGGCAAAGCTCGAGCGAATCTCTAAGACGGACGTCGGGTTGATCCCCGTTATCGCAGCTGCCGAGGCCGCTATCAACAAACCAGAAGATTTGGGCACTGCCGGGCAAAGCTTGCATGTTGCCGAGACAGTGAATTGACGAAGTGAAGACTGAAGCAAAAAATGCGAAAAGACGCCGCGCAACACTGCCTCGTTCCAAGTCGAACGAGGCGGCGGTGCAACTGCCACTGGATATTGATGACGCCAGTGCTAGCCTGTTATGGACGGGCGCCGGATCGGGCGGTGAGCGCCATTCGGCGCCAATGGTCATCGTTCAGCATCTCAGCCCTCTGAAGGTGACCGCCGCCTATGAGAGCTACTGGCGATTTGCAGCTGAACGCCAACATATTTTTTTCAAGCGGGCGAAGCGCGCTCCCCAGCCATGGACGCGCAACTCGGTCCTGTCGACCTACAAATTCACAAATGCCTATCGCGCCTCGGACCGGGTCAGCCAGTATCTGATCCGGAATGTCATCTACAGGAATGATCTACCGGGATCCAACACGGAGGTGTTTTTTCGCATCATTCTGTTCAAGCTATTCAACAAGATCGAGACCTGGAGGATGTTGGAAGCTGAACTGGGGCCGATTACTTACTCGGATTACAGTTTCGAACGCTATTGCAATGTTCTTGGGCGCGCGATGCAGCGCGGCGAAACGATCTATTCGGCCGCTTATATCATGCCGCCGGGAAGCTCTGCCTTTGGCTATCCATCGAAGCACCAGAACCATTTGCGGCTGCTGGAAAAAATGATGAAAGACCAGCTGCCGGACAGGATGGAAGGCGCAGGCTCGATGCAGACCGCTTTCGAGCTTTTCCGGGGTTATCCGACGATCGGCGACTTTCTCGCCTATCAGTTCGCGACCGACGTGAACTACAGCATGATCACGAATTTCTCGGAAATGGATTTCGTCATCCCCGGTCCAGGCGCCCGTGACGGCTTGCGCAAGTGTTTTCAAGATTTTGGCGGGTTGAATGAGCCGGAGCTTATCAGGTTCGTCGCCGACACGCAGGAGCACGAATTCGAGCGCTTCGGAATCGACTTCCCGTCGCTTTGGGGCCGGCGTCTGCAGCTTATCGATTGCCAGAACCTATTCTGCGAGATCGACAAGTTCTCGCGTGTCGCTCATCCGGAGATTGCGGGAAGAACCGGGCGCATGCGCATCAAGCAGAAATTCAGCCCGACCAACGAGCCGATCGAGTTCTGGTATCCGCCGAAATGGGGTCTCAACGAACGGATTCTGTCTGGCGCTTTCCCCAACGAGGTTTCAGGTGACCAGCCCAACGCGGGCCGGTCAGCAGCCGGCGTAAATGGCGTCAAAGCAGGAGTGGAGTATGGACTTTAGAACATATCAACTCGAAGCGCATCGCACTGATGTCTCGGTTGCGGCCGGCAAAAACGACCCTGAAGCTCTGGTCGTACCAATGCTCGGCTTGGCTGGCGAGGCTGGTCAGCTTCTCACCGAGTACAAGAAGCACCTGCGTGATGGCGAAGCGCATAAGCTGTTCAAGGACCGGGTCTGCGAGGAACTGGGCGATCTCCTTTGGTACCTAGCCAATGTTGCCAGCAAATTCGATCTCAGCCTCGATGACGTCGCTAGTGCCAATCTCGCGAAGGTCCAAGAGCGCTGGGCGGCTGCCAACGAGCGGAAGCAAGCTCTTGACGGCACCTGCGTGGAGACTGAGCGATTGCCGCGGCAAATGGAGGTTCTCTTCGCGGAGGTGCACATCGATGGCAGGCCCATGGTGCAGTTATCGATCAATGGAGATCGTATAGGCTCGCCGCTTGGCGATAACGCCTACGATTCGGATGGATATCGCTTCCACGACGTCTTTCATTTGTCCTATGCGGCGATGCTCGGCTGGTCGCCCAACCTGCGGGCCTTCCTGAAGCGCAAACGCAAAAGCCAACCCTTGCTCGATGAGGTCGAGGATGGCGGACGCGCGCGAATCTTGGAGGAGGCGATTGTGGCACTCGCTTTCGATTACGCACGGGACCACAACTTTCTGTTGGGCATAGATCAGATCGACTATGGCCTCCTCAGGACAATCAGGAGCATGGTCAGTCACCTGGAAGTTGGACGGTGCTCGCTCGCCGAGTGGGAAGCGGTAATCCTCAAGGGGTTTGAGATCTGGAGGCAGATGGTAGCAAACCGGGGAGGCGTCGTTCGCATCGATCTTGACCAGGGCGTGATTGCCTATGAAGTGGCAGCCGAGGTTGACGGTGACAGAGGCCTCCGGAGTTATGCTTTAGGTGGCAACTACGCTGGCGATCGCCTTCCCCCCATCGTGGCTCAGACTGATGAGCCAGCGGCTTACGCCGAGGCTGTCGGATAACTGGCGAGTAGGCCCGTGAAGGATCACGTAGGGAGCTCCCGACGGATGATTGAAAACCTCGATGTCCAGAAACGACAATCCATTGCTAAAGCCTGTCTGCAAGGCCTTGAGGACGGCCTCCTTTGCAGCAAACCTGGCTGCGATGCGCTCCGGACTGGCGGCGATCTCGGTCAATATGTCCCGTTCGCGCTCGGTGAAGCTTCGATCAAGGAAATCATCGGACAGAAGCAGCAATTGCTCGACTTCGGCCACATCGACTAAGTCTACCCCGTGTCCCAGAATTGACAAACCGGATCTCCTAAATCGGTTGGAAGTCGGCGATGCGATCAACGTTATGCGTGCTAGCAGGGTCGCGGTTGAAGACGGTCTCAGAAGAGTATTGGCTCCACAGGGCTGACGATGAATGCTGGCCGCGGCGCCTACATGTCTTGATTACGATCATGCAGCAACAGCCTGATCTGGTTGCCAAACATGTGGCTGGTAATTCATCAGAGTTTGGCCATCAGCGCTCCGGCTAAGCTCGATCGTAATCAACCTGTCATTCTGAAAGGCTGGACTTAATTCCAGTGCGAGATAATCGAATAGAGGCTTTTCGTGCACTGCCACGATGATCTGACGTTGAGTCTTTGATTTGGCCAAGGTGCGCAACAACGCTGCAAACTGCGCAATGTGCACCTCGTCCATGCTTTGAACCGGGTCATCGATAACGAGCCATGGCAGATCCGGCGCTACGGAGAGATGTAGGGCAAGGAACAGTGTGAGAGCTGCGGTGTTCAGGTTACCGGCACTCAGCATTGCGCGCGGATTTCCCCCCTTGCCGCCCGACCGGTACCACGTCTCGAGGATAGCCTCGACTGGCCCTCCATTCGTCTCCGGTACCGCAAAGGCAGGAACGAATGGCTCCTCGGGTGCCAACCGGACGAACAGATCGCGCCAGACCCGGTTGAGCGAGCCGTTGAAAACCTTTCTAACAATCGCTGTGCGCGCCTCTCCAGCGCGCTTTGCGAGTTCGCGAGCGTCTTGGATTACAGCGTCGGCCCGCCCTTTGGCTGCATTAAGTACATCAATGCGGTTTTGAGTTGCGGTGATTTCGGACAATATGGGTTCACGAGATGCTTGAAGCCGATTCGCTTCCAGAGTGTTGCCGGTCATTTCCCTCCGAAGCGTCTGGTTCGAGGTGTATGCCGAAATGAGGCGGGACGCTTCAGCTGCGAAGCGCGCCAACGCCGGTTCTACAGCGTCGGTCGCGCCGATCGGATCGAGGGAAAGTTCTGACGCAAAACGGCTCAACGATTCGCGAAGGACAGTGCCGCTCTGGTCGGCAGCGGCCAGATTGGAAAGTTCGCGCGATGCTGCGGACGATGCGGCAAGCAGACGCTCACCTTCCTCTACGCTGTCAGTGAGTTGCTGAAGGGCGAGGTTGGCCTCTTGCAGCAGAGCCTGTCTCGTCTTGAGAGTATCACGGCTTTGCGGTTCGAGGCGTTGGCCTCGAACCTCAGCGAGCTGCCTTTCTGCGCTCGCAGCCGCGGCCAGTGAGTTTGCACGGTCTTGGCTCAGCGCCTGCAATTGACCCGCTGCAGCAGTAAGTTCCGCTATTCTGGCCGAGACGTGTGTGTGCAGAGGAGTTTCGGACTTCTCGCTGTAATCCCGTCCGCAGACCGGACAATCGTCAGAGTGAATATGCGGTAGTATGCCACTTAGCGCCTGGGCTAACACACCGGCCTCGGCTGCAAAGCCCGAGATTTGTTGCTCGAGCGCTTGGATTCGGGCTCTCGCTCGCGTGATCTTACCGTCGAGGTCAGATTCACTTATCTCCGCTTGTGCGTCACTGGTAAGAACTGCCGTGCAGCGTGCGAGTTCTTCCTTTACAGCTTCGACAGCCGCAGCGTGAGCATATCGCGGTCCACTAGAACTCGGGGTTGGCAAATCCGGAAAGACAGAAGCAAGGCGCTCGAGTTGCCTCGTTAGCTCGGCGCCCTCACTCTCTTGCCAGTCAAGCAGTGCTTTGTGAGCGGCCTCTCTTCGGGGTTCAGCCGCGACCCTCTCTTTGGAAGCATCCGTGTAGGAGATCTGCTGCCATTGTCTTGTCGTGACCTCGATCTCTCGTTTGATGTTGGTTAACCTGACGAGCTCTTGCTCCTCAGATTCGGGTGTGACCGGCTGGGCGCCAATCTGTACTGGATCAATGATTGCCAGTCGCGACGAGCGCTCGCTGTTCAGTTTGGAGAGTTCCTCCATCCGAGCATCGATAGCGGCGAGTTCGCTGCGTAGACGGGCTATCTCCTTTTCGAGCTGAGGCACGGCGTCCCTTGTCTCAGCATAGTCTGGGACGCCGGACCGAAGGCGACGGACATCTCCTGCGTCGTGCAGGCCATCAATAATAGAGTCGAGGTGATCGAGCCGGAGAAGATCTTTGACGAATCTCGTCAACGCAGAATCTGTCCGTTTTGGGGAGTCCTGGTAAAGCTCCAGCAATCGGCCCAATGAGGACTGCGCCAGAAAGCAGCGCTCGCTATAGAAGCGCGACAAGTCGGTATGGAGGAGCGCGGCACCCGAAAACCCGTTCGCGTCCACTGTGAAGTCCGATTCATTTACGGCTAGTCCGTTCGTCTGGATCCCCACTTTGGCGGTCTCGGCGTCCTTGTGTACCAAATGGCTAGCATAGTCCGGATCAACTCGTTGAAGGGACGCGACGGAGCCAGTCAATGCCAATTCAATGCCTGACAGTAAACTTGTTTTCCCAGCTCCATTGTGCCCGTGGACTAACACTATCGGCGCATCGAGTGGAACCGAAATGCTTCCCCTAATGCTGCGGAAATCGGTGAGAGTCACGGATTTCAACCGGGCGGCGCTCATTCGAAAATCCCTCCTGCGAGGTTTGTTCCTTTATTCGACTCTGGGGCATTTTCGTCGGAAACTGTCAACGATGCTTTCAGCAGTTCGTGTAGACCCGCCTGCACCGCGTCTGCTCCCTGCGCTCCCAACCCGATTAAGTCGACGATGCTTTTATTGAGGTCGTCTGAGCGCTTAATAATCGCCTCTAATGGTTCTGCAATGTCATCGCTCGGCTCTGGCAGCGCCAACGGCAGCAGCACGGCCAACCAATTCTGAAGCAGAGGATTTTCTTCGTCAGTCCCGACCACGCCGGTTGCCAAGACACGGCAGACCTTGGTCATTGCATCCAGGACAGAACTCTTCGGCTTAGGACCGACAAGGATGGTCGTCAAAGGACGCTTGGAGCGCGCGACGTCGAGCGCACGAGCAACTCCTTCCACCTTGCGCAAAATTCGGACATCAGCCTCGAATGCGGTATCGGCAACGAGTATGAGATCGGGGGAGGGATGCTCACCAACCAGTGCTGCGGGAACTTCGAAGGAAAGTCCGGCAATCGAGAGTGGCGAGGAAAGTCGTCTGAAGCCAGAAGCGGTTAGAAGATTCACGACGCCTTCGACGGGCGTGAAGGTGGTCATATGGCGGCCTCCTCACGAAAGTGCTGCATGAGGTCATCAGCGGAACTCGTAACCTGAAGCAAGTCGTAGATGCTTACCTCGCGCAGACCCAAGTGGCCTGTGCGGCCTGGGGAGCTTCGCGGCGACCGGGTCATGTTTGGTGGCCTCTCAGCGCTGTAGACTAGCACCGCGTCTTCGTCGTCGGCGATGTGTCCATTCTGTTGTAGACGGATTGCAGCGCGCCCATTGGCGGCCAGGACCATTTTTGTACTGGCAGCTGTTGTTGAGATGCGCACGATACCGTCGGCTGGATTCGACGAATCAATTCCTTCTAGCGACCATAGGCCGTTCTCAATGCCCAAGCCGAGCAGGCCTGCGACGACGGCGACTTCGGTCAACCCGCTAGATGGGATGTTCTGGTCCCCAGCAATCTGGTGCAGCGGCGTGCTGGTTATCGGATTGTACCGCCTGGGTGCAGTTCCTGCCGATCCATCGCGAAACATTGTCATGATGCGCGAGGTCTGATCGATGAAAGATTTGACGAACTCAATCCGATCGCCGCTGTCTAAACCAGCGACATGGTTCCGCAGAGTGACAATGCCCAGCTTTACGGCATTCTTACCATCTTGGTCCAATAGGCCCTCAGCCATATCGACCATGCCGCTCAGCTTGTCGCAAATCACCGACAACAAAAGCGCCATGAGGAGCGGATTGGCGTAGGATTTGACCAGTGATTGCTGATTGATCTGGTCGCGGGTCGCCGCGGTGTAAGCCTGAGGATAAACGTTTCGCAGTAATGCTTCCTGATCGGCGCCGACCTGATCGCCCGAAAATACAAAACTCGGTCTATCGCCAGGCCAAGGCCATCGCATCGTAGCCTCGGCAGTGGCGAAGAACGCTTGAATGTTGGAGTCCTGCGCTGACAAGCCCATCATGAGGGTTGGCTTGGAAACCGCTATATCCATCAGTCGGCCGATGACAGCCCTGTTTTCTGGAGCCGCCGCCCAGCGATTTATCTGTGAAAAGCGCGCGACCAGAAACGGTCGGTAGTGTGGTTCGTCAGAAACCGCGAGGATCGCGCAGCCGTGGAACTTGATCACTTGGGCAGCAAGCTTCGGCTGGCGGAGGTCCTCGGATCGCACACATACTACCAGTTTCGGTATGCCGCCGGTGAGTTCATTGATCGCCTTCTCAACAAGCCCGTCCCAATTGGCGGTGGCTATGTCGGAAGCGGCGCCCTCCAGTACGAGCATTGCCATACAGAGGTGTTCGACGTCCGGTTCTGTAGTGGGATTAGCAAACGTGGCAGCTACACCTACGCCTTCCCACAACAGATAATCTTCAGGCTGGCCCGCGACGGTGATCTCGAGCAAACGCGAATAATTATTAGTCAGCCGCCCGACAATGGCGGCTTGATCCGGCCAAGCTGCAAACTCAAGCTCGGTGTTCACCCTGCCCCATTCATCGTCGGAGAGGCCGGCAAGCGCCAGAGCCCGATTCAACGCCGTCGCAAAAGCACAATTGGCGTTCGTGCGGTCAATTCTTTGCCGTAGAAACTCAATGACCCGGGGGATGATCTTCTTCAAGCCGTCGACTTTACCAAACGAGATACCCGAACCAAGCCAGAATGCGTAGCGATCTTCGGCAACCCCGGTTGCCACAGTTCGGAACGGGCCATCCAGGACATCAAGGGTCTGCCGAATAGTTATATTGGATGCGCTTGGCGCGAGTGCCATATGTTGACGTCCGGTAAGAAATAGAACGCGAAGCAGTTTTTAAGCAACCTAACCGCTAAGTAACAGCAATTCATCACATCAGTGTTGATATCGAAAAAATTTTGTTGGGATTGAAGCATCCCAAGGATCGCTAACTGTTTTGGCCGGTCGGCGTGCGTGCCGGGATATAGCGGTTTCGCAGCCAAAAAAGGGTGTCTCAGGTTCGATTCCTTTCAACTGCAGCCGAACAGATAGGTGCAGGATAGCTTGCATAAAACCGGCGCAAAGCCTTCACTTAGTCAGTCGAACCGAAGCGCGGCGCTTCCTCGCTTCTTCGTGCATATTTACCGGCGTAGCGGCAAGAACACGATTGATCAACGAGGTTAGAAAGCGCGCGGGGGAGAGATCATCAGGGGTTCTCTCCTCCAGGATTGATACCTTGGGCAAGGCCTTAACTATGCTCTCGATCGTGCTTTCCGGAAGTTCTACAGCCTCATCCTCGGTCGCATCACTTATCGGCTGTGGCCCCGGCTCCAGTATGCCGGGGCTGGGCTCTTCCTTGTCGGCCTCTACCGGTGCCTGATCGCTGGAATAGTCCATCAGCACCAGACAGGTAGCGTGATACGCATCGTCCTCCCGGCCCAGCTTGGACAGAAGGTCGAACAGCCACTCTGCGGTCTTAGGTTCTTTTTCCAGGATGTCTGAGCGGAGCCCGAACAAGAAACCCAAAGCCGCAAGCGGATGGCGCAGGCGAAGGTTCTTGGCGTCGCCGTACGATTCTTCTATGCGGTTAGGCGCATTCTTTCCGTACGACGAGTCCATTCGCTTCGTCGATATCAGCAATTCCGGGCCCGTTACCCAGTCGGTGATGATGACATCAACTTGCTTCAGATAGTTTTTGCCCAGAATTGACGCCGAGGACGACGTGACGCTCGGAATCGACGTGTTCGATGTCAGATGCGATTGAGCCTTGGCTCGAATTGACGAGGGGAGTGATTTGACAAAGGCGGCCACAGGGGCGGGAAGAACGCGCGGATTTGAAGGCCTCGGCCAAACCTGGTCCGTCCCGAATCCGGCTCTGCGAAGTTCGTAACTGAGCCAGACATCCAAGGCCAGCGCGGGCACACCCGTTTGCGTCCCGACTTTCAGGTGGAGAGGGACACCGAGCAGCAGCGCGAGGGTTTCGTAGTCTGGACGGAACTGCGGCTGGCCGTCCGATCCCAAAACCCAAGGGTTGGTGTGTTCTCCGCCGGGAGCGGCGGCTTCAACGATGTGATCGAAGATTTCCCAGGCTTCGGTTTTCGAACTAGGTTTAGCGGCCACTTGCTGACCTCACAGTGCGGCGGTTCGCCAGTTCTGCACGTGCATTTCGGACAGCTTCCAACTGGGGCGCGGTGATATCAACGTCGGCGAAAAGCACCTGGTCAACGATTTGCACCGCATCGAGCAGCCTTCCCTTGTCAAGGAGTTTTGCAACGCTGCGTTTGACCTCGCGGAGCCTCTCGGCACGAGAGGCGACCAAAGTAGGCGAAGGCATCGCCCATATGTCCGCCTCCCTCGGCTCGATCTTGAGGATCCCGCCTCCATAAGCGCGGCCAACCATTTCGGCGTGCAGCAACGTCACGGAGTTTAGGCTGGCCAACGGAAGCAGTTGCTTGCCAAGGTGTCTATATCTCTCATTGAGATAGACGCCGTGGACAGAGTTGAGGTGATGAGCATTGGCGGCATTCTCGGTGATGCGGGGCGTATCTGCATTCATGCAGGTGAGAAAAAGGTCAGCCGGAGCAATGAGGGGCACGCGATACCACGTTTTGCGAACCCGACACTTATAGGCAGTGTCCACCCCGGTCCGATGCCCATCAGCAATGTACGCAGCAGCTGCCGGCGACGGAGGGTCGCTGGGATAGAAGAGGTGAATGGCACTTCCGCTTTGTCCTAGCTTTTCGAGGTCTGCGTTTGAAAGGGAGAGACCTCTCAGATGAGAGCTCCCGGGCGGGGACACGCTAAGAAGCTCTTCTGGACCCAGCTTAAGTTCGGAGACGCGCTCAGGAGAAAGGGTAAAGTACCTATTGTTCCCGGTCACCATCCCGAGCGTTGTATCGCCCCAGGTCTCCAAATTCGAGAAGAGGCCCTCTTCCATTAGAGACCGCAGCTGATGGACGACAGCAGCATCGACGAGACTGCTGGTCCATTTGGCAGCGGGGTCGGCTGGTGTCCAACTTTGGCCGGGACCGAGTTTGGCAAGGGTCTCAGCGTTCTTTGTCTGACGAATAGTTGCGTGGGAGGTAGGACCCTCAAGATATCCATCGGCAAGAAGAAGCACTACATCTGCTTCGGCTTCAGGGAAAACTTGCTCGTCAAACAGCACAAGCTGGACGTCCCTGAACCGACTGAACAGGAATTTGCGAACCGGGGCGGCATAGTTCACCGAAAGCAATTCAGCGGGGAGAACGAAACCTAAGCGACCGCCAGGCTGAAGGAAGGAAGTCGAGTGCACAGTGAAGGCTGCCCAACTCGACGCGAGCCCGGTGAGGGACACCCCTTCACGAATGGCGACCTCGCGAGCACGGGCTCGCGCCTCTCCGGTGAAATCCTGATACCTGATGAAGGGTGGATTCCCGATCACCGCATTGAAAGATCGGTTGGGGTTAACGGCGAAGAAGTCCGAAAGCTGAATGTTGGCAGTGCCCCCGACATCAGCGACCCGCTGGCGCGCCACGTTTGCGCTATGGGCATGTATTTCTACGCCATGGACGAGGGGCAAAGACTTGCTATGGGGGGCGAGTTCGCGGAGGCGCTCGACCGCAGATACTAGGAACGCAGCATCGCCAGCAGCCGGTTCGAGCACCCGATCGCCGGGTGCGCGAAGCGCCCAACTGGCAATGAAACGCGTGATCGCCGCAGGTGTGAAGAAGGCTCCCCTCTCTTTGCGGAGAATGGGCGTATCAGTAGGATCGCGGTGAGATACAAGCTTCACGTCTGGCTCCCGACTCGGACCACTTTTGGGCCGCTTTGCGTCGGTAACCTATCCTACAGTGATTAATGTCTGTCTACTCTTTGTTCTCCTTTCTGAACGGCTGATCCACCACTAAAGGTAGTTGCCGTACAGCGGCGGCAAGATTGGATGGGCATCCTACAACGGTAGCATCCACGCCCCACTCCGGATTTTCGGGAATTGCGGGGCATGGGAGTGAGCCTGCCTTCGTCTCTCCAGCGAAGGCGAACTGATCTTCTGAAGAAGGCGACCAACCTTCTCGATCGATCCAATCGAGGAGGTTGGCCCGAAACGATCACGCGTCGCTATTCGAAGGGATGGGGTACTGCGCATACGCGTCGAGCAACATCTGCAGGTATTCGGTGGTGCTTGAGGTCTGCTCACCCAAGGCTGGCCAATGAAAAGGTATCTTCGACCACATGGTCTCCAATTCAATTTCGATACCGAGCTGTGCTGCAACCTTGATCGCCTGAGTTGGCTCCTTATGATCCGGCCACAAATCCTCTTCCAGCGAGATCCAAACGTTGGCCTGCTGCCGGTTTCTTGGACACCGAGTTAAGGTGCTTCCAATGAAACTGGAGTGCATTAATGCAACGAAGGAAGTTCAGCCGCGAGTACAAGCTTGAGGCGGTGAGATTGGTTCGAGAGCGTGGGGTCGGCGTTGCGCAGGCATCCCGCGATCTGGATGTTCATGAGAATGTCCTGCGCAAGTGGGTCAGGGAATATGGTTCGGACCCAGCACAGGCGTTTCCTGGTCAGGGACAGATGAAGCCTGAGCAGCTTGAGATCGAGAGGCTTCGGAAAGAAGTGGCCAAGCTGAAGGCGGAGCGTGACATCTTAAAAAAGGCCGCCGCCTACTTTGCGAAGGACGTGATATGAAGTTCGCGTTCATTGCAAAGCACCGTTCGATCTGGCCGGTGGCATGGCTCTGCGAAGCGCTGGGTGTATCGCGTTCCGGCTTTCATGCCTGGTTAAACCGGTCTCCGAGCCAGCATGCCCGGTATGACGAGGCTCTGCTCGACAAGATCAAGGACAGCTTCAAGGATAGCGACCGCACCTATGGCGCGCGGCGTGTCTGGCACGACCTCCTCGCCGAAGGCCTCTCCTGTGGCCTGCATCGCGTCGAGCGTCTCATGCGGGAAAATGCATTGAGAGCAAGGCCGAGACGGCGTGGCTTGCCGAAAGACGACGGTGAGCGCCCTGTCATCATGCCGAATGTGCTAGACCGACAGTTCGCGGCAGCAAGACCGAACCAGAAGTGGGTGGCCGATTTTACCTATCTATGGACGGCTGAGGGCTGGCTCTATGTGGCCGTCGTCATCGACCTGTTCTCGCGACGTGTTGTTGGCTGGTCGATGAGCACCAATATGACAGCCCAGCTCGTTACAGATGCGTTGATCATGGCCATCTGGCGCAGAGGCAAGCCAGATGCGCTCCTCCACCATTCGGACCAGGGTAGCCAATACACAAGCGAGCAGTTCCAGCGTCTCATGGCCGACCACGGCATCACATGCTCGATGAGCCGATCCGGCAATGTCTGGGACAATGCCGCGATGGAAAGCTTCTTCTCATCACTCAAAACGGAAAGGACAGCTCGCAAGGTCTACAGGACCAGGGACGATGCAAAGGCGGACGTGT
This sequence comes from Rhizobium rosettiformans, assembly GCF_016806065.1. Classification (NCBI taxonomy): domain Bacteria; kingdom Pseudomonadati; phylum Pseudomonadota; class Alphaproteobacteria; order Hyphomicrobiales; family Rhizobiaceae; genus Rhizobium; species Rhizobium rosettiformans. Next base: position 50,353 of record NZ_CP032408.1, on the reverse strand, counting down.
TCGATTACATCGAGCGCTTCTACAATCCAAAGCGTCGCCATTCGACACTGGGCTACCTCAGCCCTATGGAATTTGAAAACAAAGTGGGATTAGCCTAACTCGGTGTCCGAAAAACCGGCAGCAGGCCACGTCGTTGTCTTCATCGACGGTGATTTCGGCCAAGAGCGCCCCCAGTCGTTCGCTTATGCTCGTCGCGTCATCTAAGAGTGCGCTTCTCATGAGAAGAACGATGTTACGTTCGTTCAACTCAAGTTTTGGACGGTCGTCGACCACGTGGAATTCAGGTTTGCGAGTGTCCGATTTCGCTTTAGCGCCGATCGGCGGGAGCGACTTGCCTTCATCTTCGCACCAGAACGCAGTGTCGAAAATGTCGACTGGGGAAGCGCCGCATGCGGGGCAATGCCACAGATTTTGTGCGATCTGATCGCCCGTGATCTTCCCATTGCAGTGCAAGCAAAACCAGGTGTCGGAGTCGCGATCCCACAGTGGGTGGCGAGATCGACCCTTTCCATCGGGCTTTGTCGACCTCCTTGGCCAATCGGTCGAGATTTTCCCGCGGACTTGCGCCATCCGATGATTGGCCAGGCTCAGTGCTTCTTCGAGGAAGTCCGGATCGAATACAGGGGACTGGTCGTCTGCTTCAGCACTCGTCCGCACCGTGGCGCGCGCACTCGGATTCTCTGGAACCGTGATGCTCCAACCGTCTCCTGCGATGATGACGTCATCCAGGCCCAGTTGCAGGCGATAGGCATGACCCCTTATCTGGCTTTGTTCTGCTTGTTCAAGATACTCCCAACGCCGCGTGCTGGCGTCGGCACTTCCAGTCTTGAAATCCGCCGGTGAAACGTGACACGCCACCATCGCTTCGATGCTCACCACCTGTTCAGGGCTTGGTACCCACCCACTCTTGTTGGCGGTGACCAGTTGTGTCCAATTTGAAAAGCCGAGGTGTATGGCAATGAAGTTCAGCGCTTCATGTAGCGCCACCCTGCTGGCCCGGGCGTGACGTTTTGCAAGAAGCTTGAGGTGGCTAATTTCTGCTGCTTCGGTCATATTCAGTTCCTGAATTGATCCGACCATGTGCCCGCTAATGGCCAGACCGTGCCTGTAGGCACAGTGTGACAATTCAGAGATGAAACGCTGACATAGCTTTGCGTGGCGGGCACACCGGCCCGCGTGTAGGGCCATCCCATGTATGACAAGCGGCCCGCCTTCGGTCAAGTGAAGACCGTTGCAGAACATTTAGCAACCCGCGTTTTGAGTCCCGAAAAGTGCTGAAAACATAGCGAATTCAATCCAGCGGGAAAGTTCCCCTATGGGTCGCAGGTTCGACTCCTTTCAAGGCGTAGACGACCGCTATCGCACAGAGAAGGGCCACGGCAACAACTCCATCCGGCCAGAACATCAACTTTCAAGACGACGAGGGTTGCGGGAAGATGCGGGGGCGCCGGTGGATCGGGCGCCCTTTTTGCTTTACGACAGGTGATGCGGCTTGGTGAGGCCGTAGACGGGCGTGTCGATCCCGGCCTGACGCGCCTTCAGTTGCAGCGACAGATACTGCGAATAGTGGCGCGACTGGTGCAGGTTGCCGCCATGGAACCACAGTGCGTCCTGTTGCGTCGGCTTCCACATGTTGCGCTGCTCACCCTCCCAGGGACCCGGATCCTTGGTGGTGTTCGAGCCGAGGCCCCAGCACTTGCCAACCTTGTCGGCGACTTCACGCGAGATGAGATCGGCGGCCCAGCCATTCATCGAGCCGTAGCCGGTCGCGTAGACGACAAGGTCCGCCGGTAGTTCCGTGCCATCCTCCAGCACGACGGCGTCCTCCGTCAGGTGCGAGACGTCGACGCCCGACTTCAGCTTGATTGAACCATCGATGACGAGATCGCATGCCCCCACATCGATATAATAGCCCGACCCGCGCCGCAGGTACTTCATGAACAGGCCCGACCCGTCGTCACCGAAGTCCAGCATGAAACCGGCCGTTTCGAGGGCCGCATAGAAGTCCGCGTCCTTTTCACGAATCTTGTCGTAAATCGGGATCTGGAACTCGTGCATGATCCGGTAGGGCAGGGAGGCGAAGATCAGATCCGCCTTGCGCGTCGTCATGCCGCCCTGAACCGCCCGTTCGGAGTAGAGATCGCCAAGCCCGATCTCCATCAGCGAGTCCGACTTGACGATGTGTGTAGACGAGCGCTGCAGCATGGTGACGTCGGCGCCCGCTTCCCAGAGCGCCGCGCAGATGTCATGGGCGGAATTGTTGGACCCGATGACGACAACCTTCTTGCCGGCATAGGCATCCGGTCCCGGATGCTGGGAGGAATGCTGCTGTTCGCCCTTGAAGATGTCCTGACCTTCGAATTTCGGAACATTGGCCTTGCCCGACATGCCGGTCGCCAGCACCAGCTGCTTAGGTTTAAGCACCACTTCCTTGCCGTCGCGCTCGACCACCACCGTCCATTCGCCGGTCGTCTCATCGTATTGCGCAGACTGTGCCGTGGTCGAGCCCCAATAGTTCAGCTCCATGACGCGGGTGTACATTTCAAGCCAGTCGCCGACCTTGTCCTTCGGCGTGAACACCGGCCAGTTTTCCGGGAAGGGGATGTAGGGCAGGTGGTCGTACCAGACCGGGTCGTGCAGGCAGAGCGACTTGTAGCGCTTGCGCCAGCTGTCGCCGGGCCGTTCGTTCTTTTCGATGATGATGGTCGGCACGCCGAGCTGCCGAAGACGCGCCCCGAGCGCGATGCCGCCCTGGCCGCCGCCGATGATCACCACATAGGGCTGGGTGGTATAGCCGAGTTCGGCCGCCTCGGTTTCCCGCTTCTCTTTCCAAGTCTTGCGGTTACGGTCATGACCGTGCTCGGCGCCCATCGGGCGTCGGAAACCCTTTGGCTCCTCATGCCCTTTCAGTTCCGTCATGGTGGTCAGAAGCGTCCAGATCAGGCCGTCCTTCAGGCGGATATGGCCATAGCCGCGGGCGACGCCGGTTTCGAATTCGAACCAGCCGTCGGTGACGCCGCCGGCCTCCGAAGCGGTCTCCTTGGTGTCCTGCATGAAGTTCGAGGGTTTTGCGGCGGCGAGTTGGCTGGTGAGCATGTCGCGGATCTGCTCATGGCCTTCCAGCGTCTTCAGGTTCCAGGTGAATGTCACCAGATCGCGCCAGTAGCAATCGGCCTGAAACAGGTTGACGGCGGCGTCGATGTCGCCGCTCGCAAGCGCCCTTTCGAGCTTTGCAAGCGCCGTATCGATCTTGGTTCCAGGGTTGATATCAAGCATGTCTTCTCCTCCATGAATGCTCGGGTGTGGTCGGGGGAACGCCCTCGCCGGGCGTTCCGTCAAAGCGTCCAGGCCGCCGCCGTCGGGGCTCCTCTCCCCTTGGGCCTTGGTCTGGCTGCTTATTTCGAGAGATCGATCAGGATCTTCAGATGAGTGCCGGCCGGGTCGAGCAGGGCGTCGAAGCCTTCCTTGACCGCCGTGTCGAGCGTGATGCGCTTGGTGACGATCTTGGTCGCCGGCAGGAGGCCGGAGGCGATCAGGCTGATGACGCGCGGCCAGTAATGGGTCGGATAGGCCCAGGAGCCCTTGACCTCGAGATCGCGGAAGGTGACCTGGAACCAGTCGATCGGGTTTTCATGCGGATGCAGACCGGTCTGCACGACGACGCCCTGCTTGCGCACGGCATCGACGCAGGTTTTCAGCGCATGCTCGTTGCCCACGCATTCGATCGCGACGTCGCAGCCGACCTGGCCCTCGGTCTGGGCGCGTACGACATCGCCGACCTTGTCGCGCTTCGGGTTGATGGTGATGACGTCGGGCAGCACCTTCTTGGCAAGTTCGAGCCGTGCGTCGTTGAGGTCTGAGACGAACAGCTTCGTCGCACCGGCCGCCCGGGCGGCGAGCAGCGTCAGCATGCCGATCGGGCCGGCGCCGGTGACGAGAACGCTGTTGCCGGCGGTCACGCCCCCGCGGTCGCAGGCATAGACGGCAACGGCCGTCGGCTCGACCAGGGCGGCCTCTTCATCGGTCATCTCGTCCGGTATCTTCTGGACGTTGTATTCGTTCACGAGAGCCGCTTCGGCCATCCCGCCGCCGTCCCAGCTCAAGCCTACCAGCGCCAGCTGCGTGCTCAGGTGGAAGAGGCCACGGTCGGCGAAATAGTCGCCGGAACGCGGCATGACGAGCGGCTGGATCGAGACGCGGTCGCCGACGGCAACCGAGGTCGCGCCTTCGCCAACGGCTTCGACGACGCCGCCGAATTCATGGCCCAGCACCTGCGGGCCGTGAGCACCGGTAAACGGATGCGGCTCGGTCGGGATGAAGATCGGGCCGTAGCTGTATTCGTGAAGATCGGTTCCGCAGATGCCGACGAAGCGGTTACGAACGAGAACCTGGCCCGGTCCCGGCTTCTTCGGCTCGGGAATGTCTTCGAGCCGCAAGTCTTTTGCGGCATGGAATCTGAGGGCGCGCATGTTTCCTCCTTAAGGCTGCTTTTGATGCCATCAAGGAGAGCAACCCCTGTGCCAGCCGCGTCTGGCGTCGCAAAGGCTGGAAACGCAGCGCTTTCGGAGCCGGCGCCGATGAGGGGTGCAACAGGTGTGGCGCAACAGCTGTGGCGGATGCCGCAGCGGACCGTTCAGTGCGGACGGCCGATGCCGAACCTCCGCATCCGGCGATGAAGGGTCGTGCGGTCGATGCCAAGGCGGCGGGCCGCTTCGGAGACATTGCCCTTGGAACTCATGAGGATGGCCCTCAGTTCCGCTTCCTGGCCATGTTCCTCGATGACCGGCGCCGATCGGGTCAACTGATCCGGCAGGTCGGTGACTTCGATCACGCCGTCGTCGCAAAGCGCCGCTGCAAAGGCGATGGCATTGTCGAGCTCGCGGATATTGCCGGGCCAGCGGTGGTCTAGCAGCAGCGTCCGGACCGCGGTCGACAGGATGAGGGGCCGGCCCTGCGACCCGTGCTTTTCCAGCAGCCGTTCGAGGAGCCAGGGCAGGTCCTCGCGCTCGCAGAGCGGCGGCAGCGACAGGACGGCAGCGTTCAGCCTATAATAGAGGTCTTCGCGGAACCTGCCGGCCGCGACCATGTCGGCCAGCGCACGGTGCGATGCAGAGACGACCCGGAAGTCGACCTTGCGCGCGACCGATCCGCCGACGGGCAGAACCTCGCCTTCGGCCAGGACCCTCAACAACCGGCTCTGCGCCGCATAGGGCATGTCGCCGATCTCGTCGAGGAATAGCGTTCCGCCCTCGGCCTCCTCGATCAACCCCTTTCGGCCCTTGGCGAGGGCTCCGGTAAAGGCGCCCGGGGCATAGCCGAAGAGTTCGCTCTCGATCAGTTGTTCCGGGATCGCGGCGCAGTTGACTGCAACGAAGCGTCCGGAAAGCCCGCTCACCTCGTGGATGATGCGAGCAAGATACTCCTTGCCGGTTCCGGTTTCACCCCGCAGCAGGATCGGAAGCCGGCTGGGAGCAAGCTTGGTCACCTTGCGCTGGAGCGTGTCGATCGCGGGGACGTTGCCGCCGAGCCGGCTGATTGCCGGTGTTCGGCCGGAAACGCGGGCAAGTGGTACGCTCACCGTGCGCTGTTGCGGCTCGATGGCGTGGGCAAAGAGCAGCGAGCCGTCACGCACCGCAATCCGGCGGTCCTGCGGCAGGCTGGCGCGGGTGAGCGAAGCAAGTTCGTCGAGCCCTGCCTGGAAGAAGTCGGTGACCGGCTGCCCTATTAAAACCTCGGGCGAGCGCCAGTCGAGCCCGCAAGATGCGGCCAGTAGCCGGGCGCCGCCATGGGTCATGCCGGTGATACGGCCCGCGCCATCGACGGAGATCGCAGCTTCCGGATCGACGTCGAGGAACTCCGGCGCGCCGGCAAAGCGCAGCACCAGATCATGGCGGCTGTTGGCCATCAGGTTGGCGAGTTCGATCCGCCGCACAGTCGACGAGACGAGATGGCGCGCCATGTTCTGGCTCTTCTTGAGGATGGGTGAGCTTAGAAGCGAGATGTCGAGAACCGCGGCCAGAGAGCCTTCAGTATCGTATATGGGTGCGGCGGTGCACGACAGGGGCGTGTGGGTAATGTCGAAGTGATCGGTCTGATGGATGGTCAGCGCCTCCCCCGTGGCGATGCAGGCACCCACCGCGCAGGTGCCGGCGCGCGGCTCAGACCATTCGGAGCCGAGATAGAGCCCCGCCTTGCGCAGATTGTTGTTGAATGATGGGTCGCCCAGAAACTCCACGGTGACGCCTTGGCGGTCCGACAGCAGCAGCACGTAATTCTGCTCGGCAACCTGCCGGTAGAGCCGCTCCAGGCCGGAGCGGGCGATATGCACGAGGTCTTCCGCCTGCTGGCGGTGTTCGCGCAGCCGATTCTGAGAGACGATGACCGCCTCGCGCGCCTGCGCAGGATCTAGCTGATAAGTTTGCAGGCAGCGACGCCAGGATTCTACGACAATGGCGTCGCGACCAGTGTTGCTCCCTCGTCCAACTCGCTCGATTTCTTTGATGTGATCCGCGAAACCCATCAAATTACCGGCCTTCTAGGCCGCCTCCCGTGATCACAGATTGGTCGTAGCAGCATTTGGCTTTGCTGCCTTACGCTCACTAGAAATGCCGCCTGCAGCTGGTGCGCCTTCGGCCCACAGAGACTGCGATGATTTAACGCCAAGAGCAACCTTGGCCCTCACCTGTTTGTTTTGGCAATGGAAAAATTGCGTTTCTAGTGCACGCCGCGACAGAGCCGCGGCTGCATCCCGTAGACCACATCCTGATACGCCCGGAGCGAGTACCGTTGTCTGGGTCGAAAGACATGGCGCGAAGAGTGGGTGACGACGGCGAAGTCCGTGAGTTCCCCTTTGAAATCTTGACTGCCGGGGCCAAGGCTTTCATCGGATCCGTCCATCGGGCTTGATCAACCGGCCCACCAGTGGGATCGCACTCATCACCGCAACTCCGTTAGCAGTCTCCGTAAGCTTCTCGCGTGGAGGCGCGTTCGACAATTTCGCTCTTCAGCACGACTTTTCTCGCCGCCGGAGCTGCGCCATTCAGCCGTTCGACCAGCAATTTGGCCGCTGTCGTCCCGAGGTCGTAAACAGGTTGGCGCACGACGGTAACGGTTGGCGTGGTGACGGACGTCCAATCTGCATCATGGAATGACACAAGAGAGACATCGCCTGGAATACTGAGACCCAACTGACGGTGAACCTTGAATATTTCAAGCGCAATCATGCTGTCTGATGCTATGATCGCCGTCGGACGCTCCGGTGAGCGGAATAGTTCGGCGACGATGCTGTGTGTCTGTTCCGACTTCACAGCGCCGACCCGCACCCATTTCTCCATGCCGGTCAGACCAGCCTCCGCGCAGACGCTCAGATATCCCTCGATGCGGCGCCGCACCGAGCCGGTGTTGATGTCCTGCACCATTCGGAAGCAATGATCCGGTGTGTCGCAGGCGGTAATGTAGGCGATGCGGCGGTGGCCGAGCGCAATCAGCTTGCGTGTGACGGTCTCGGCGGCGTGTCGGTCATCGGCGATGACGGTATCGACGTCGAGTGCCTCGCTTCCGCGATCCAGCAGCACCATCGGCAGGCCGGAGCGTGTTGCTTCCCTCAGATGGTCGATATCGCTCTCACTGGCCGGCGAGACGATGAGGCCGTCCACGCGCTTAGCGAGCAGCGTGCGGATTGCAGCCTTTTCCGTCTCCGCGTTCTCGCCGGAATTGGTCAGGATCACGGTAAAACCCGCCTGCCTGGCAATGTCGGTAATCCCCCGGACCGCGAGGCTGAAGAAAGGGTTCTCGATGTCGCCCACTACCACGCCGATCGTGCCCGAGCGTCCCGTGGTCATGCTGCGGGCCAGTTCGTTCGGTCGGTAGTTGAGGGCGCGGGCGGCAGCGGTCACGGCTTCGCGCACCCGTTCGCTGACGGTTCCGTATCCGCCGAGCACACGGGCCGCCGTCGCCTTCGAGACGCCCGCCATGCGTGCGACATCGGCCACTGTGACGGACGTATTTCGGGGCGGGCTCTGCTCCATGAGCGGTAGCCTTACAAGAGATATTGACGATTGGCAAATGCGTCTATAACAATTGCAAAAAGTCAAAGAGACCGGTCTCATTTATTTTGAGACCGGTATCAAAGACGAGAAGAACAAGTGCCAACATGCGAACTGCACGGGCCGGGCGGGCGGAACCTGCCGCCTTCCGGATGGGACCCGTGCGCCCTGAAGACCTCGCAGACAAGATCACCAGAGGAGACGAAACCAATGCATTTTTTTGAAGCCTTCAATGCCCCCTTTGCCAGGACGCGTGCGACCGCCGTCGCGCTTGTCTTCGGCGTACTGGCCGGTGCCGTAACCCCGACGCTTGCCCAGGACGATCCGCTCGGCCTCATCGACCCCGCCGTCATCAGCGTCGGCACGATGGGGGACGCCAAGCCCTATGCCTTCACGACCGCTGACGGCACCTTCACCGGCTTCGACATTGAACTCTTTCTCAATGTGGCCGAACGTCTCGGCTTCAAGAAGGATCAGGTCGTCTTTACCGGCCAGGAATTCTCCGCGCTGATGCCCTCGGTCGCCAATGGTCGCTTCGACATTGCGGCTGCTGCCATAGGCACGACGGACAAGCGCAAGGAAACCGTAGATTTCTCTGACGGCTATCTTGCGGGCTTCCTCACCGTGCTGACGCCGGATGCAGGCATTGCTGATGCGGCCGGACTGAACGGCAAGCGGCTCGGCGTCGTGCAGGGCACGCTGCAGGAAATTTATGCCGAGAAGAATTTCACCGGTGCCGATTTGGTGAAATTCCCGGACAATAACTCCGCCGTCTCCGGGCTGAACAATGGCACAATCGAAGCCCACTTCCTCGATTACGAGGCAGCCAAGGATTATTCCGCCCGTTATCCCGATCTCAAGGTGGCAATCAATATTCCCAGCTTCGATGCGCCGGCCGGCTTCGTTATCCGCAAGGGCAATGACGCACTGCGCGAAGCGCTGAACAAGGCACTGCACGACGCCATGCAGGACGGCACCTGGAAAACGCTGCACGAAAAGTGGTTCCCCGGCACGCCGATGCCGGATTCGTATCTTCCCAAGCCCTGAGGCCACCTTGCCGGTCTGATCCTTTCGGTCGGACCGGCTTTTCTTGCAAGGAACCCCTTGATGAACTGGCTTGAAAATCTGCGCCGCAGTTTCCTCGACTGGAACGCGATGGCCGAAGTCCTGCCGACCATGATTACGGTTGGTCTGAAAAATACATTGATCCTGGCGGCCGCATCGACGGTGCTCGGTGTCGTCATCGGCATGATGCTCGCCATTATGGGGATCTCGCGTTCCGCTTGGCTGCGTATACCCGCTCGTCTTTACACAGACATTTTTCGCGGTCTGCCTGCCATCTTGACCATTCTGCTGATTGGACAGGGCTTTGCGCGCATCGGCCGCGAATTGTTCGGTCCGTCCCCTTATCCGCTCGGTATCCTAGCGCTCAGCCTGATCGCCGGTGCCTATATCGGTGAGATCTTCCGCTCAGGGATCCAGAGTGTCGATCGCGGCCAGATGGAGGCCTGCCGGGCGCTTTCGATGAGTTATGGGCAGGGAATGCGGCTGATCGTCGTGCCGCAGGGCGTGCGTCGCGTGCTGCCCGCCCTCGTCAACCAGTTCATCGGGAACGTGAAAGACTCGAGTCTTGTCTATTTTCTTGGCCTGCTTGCGTCCGAGCGTGAGATCTTTCGCGTGGGGCAGGACCAGGCCGTCGTGACCGGTAATCTTTCGCCGCTGTTATTGGCCGGTATCTTCTATCTGGTGATCACAGTGCCGCTCACTCATGTGGTCAACGCCATCGACGCCCGCTTGCGGCTCGGCAAGCAGCGTCCGGCCGTCGCTACAAGCGGGCTGGAGGAGGTTGGCGAACTGGATGGCGCTGCGGGTACTTCCGAGGTCGCGTTCAAGGGCGGCAGTCTTGATGTGCGAAATCTGGGCATGGCCTACGGCGACCTGGACGTGCTCAAGGGGGTCGACTTGTCGGTAAAGCCAGGCAGCGTCACCTGCATCATCGGTCCGTCCGGCTCTGGAAAATCGACATTACTGCGCGGCTTGAACCGGCTGGTGGAACCGAAGTCCGGTGACATCTTCATCGACGGCGAGAGCACTTCGACCATGAAGCCGGAAACGCTGCGCAGGCGGGTCGGCATGGTGTTCCAGCACTTCAACCTCTTCCCGGATCATTCGGCCCTTGAAAATGTCATGCTGTCGCTGACGAAGATCAAGGGGATGCCGAAGGCGGAAGCCGAGCGGATCGCCAAGGCACGGCTTGCCGATGTCGGCCTTGAGAGCCGTCAGCATCATCTGCCCAGCGGGCTCTCCGGCGGTCAGCAGCAGCGCGTCGCAATCGCCCGAGCGCTCGCCATGGAACCGGAAGTCATTCTCTTTGACGAGGTGACCAGCGCGCTCGATCCGGAACTGGTCAAGGGCGTCCTGAACCTCATGGCAGATCTTGGCAGGCGAGGCATGACCATGGTCGTCGTCACCCATGAAATGGGCTTTGCCCGCCGCGTCGCTGACCAAGTCGTCTTCATGGACGAAGGACGCGTTGTGGAAACCGGTACGCCCGAGGCCATCTTTGACAACCCGCAGAGCCCGAGGCTTCAGCGCTTCCTGGCGGAAGTGCTCTGAAGGAGACAAGAGAATGACGATGACACCAAAGATCCGATGGGGTGTATTGGGCTGCGCCGGCATCGCCGCTAAGGCGGTCATCCCGGCGATTCAGTCCAGCCGACTCGGCCGAGTTACGGCCATCGCCTCCCGGGATGGCGACAAGGCGCGGCAAATGGCCGAACGTTTCGGAATCGCCAAGGCCTATGGCTCCTATGAGGAGCTGCTGGCCGACCCCGAGATCGATGCGATCTACAATCCCCTGCCCAATCACCTGCATGTGCCTCTGACAATCAAGGCACTCGAACAGGGCAAGCCGGTGCTTTGTGAAAAGCCGATCGCGCTCAATGCGGCGGAAGCCAAGACGCTGCTAGCAGCGCAGAACGCCGCCGCACTGCCGGTTGCGGAAGCCTTCATGGTGCGCCACCACGCTCAATGGAAAAGGGCGAGGGCACTGATTGGCGAAGGCCGGCTAGGCGAGGTGAGCGCCATCCAGACGATCTTCTCCTACTATCTCGATGATCCCCGAAACGTTCGCAACCAAGCCGGTATCGGCGGGGGCGGCCTGTTCGATGTCGGCTGCTATGCCATCAACACGGCCCGCTACCTCTTCGATGCCGAACCGCTGCGGGCGATTGCTCTGATGGAACGGGATCCGACCTTCGGTACCGACAGGCTGGCCAGCGGCCTGCTTGCCTTTCCCGGCGGTCGCCAGCTCGCCTTTACCTGCTCCACCCAACTGGCGCTGACGCAGAGGGTTACAGTGCTAGGAACCCGCGGCCGCCTGGAAATCCCTGTTCCGTTCAATGCACCTGCCGATCTGCCAACCCGGCTCGTTCTCGATGACGGGCGCGATCTTGACGGGGGCGGGCGCATCGAAATCGCGATCGAACCTGTCGACCAATACCGCGAACAGGCCGATGCCTTCTGCGAAGCCGTGCTCTCCGGCACGCCGCTTGTGACGGGGCTTAAGGACGCGATCGGCAACATGAAGGTGATCGATGCACTCTTCCGCTCTGCCGAAAGCGGTCGCTGGGAAGAGCCCTGAACAGTTCAATCCCTGCCACTTCTGATGAAACACGACAAACCGATTGAAAGACTGACCATGACAGACAATACCATCTCCTCGGCCGTTATCATCGGCGCTGGAATTTTCGGCGTTTCGACCGGCGTCCAGCTTGCCAGGCGCGGCATCCGGGTGACCATTCTCAACGATGGCCCGGCTGCCAACGGTGCTTCGGGCCGCTCGCTCTCGTGGCTGAACTCGGCGCGCATGCGTTCCGAGCCGTATCACCGCCTGCGCATGGCCGGCATCGACCGCTACCGCACGCTGTTTGCCCAATACCCCGATACCGACTGGCTGCGTTTTGACGGCGGTCTCACCTGGGATGCCGACGATGCGGGCAACGAGATCGCCGCAGCCTATCGCCATGAGGTTTCGCTGGGTTATGATGCTCAGCATCTGGCTGCCGGAGAGGTGGCGGGCGTCACGCCGGGCGTCGATGCGCGTGCGATTACCCCGCAGGGCGCGATCTTCAATCCTGGCGAAGGCTGGGTCGATCTGCCGGCGCTGATCGGCGTGCTCCTAGAGGAGTTTTCCGCGCTCGGCGGTGTCCTGATAACGGATCAGGGTAAGGCGAGAGTGGTCATCGAAAGCGGTCGTGCCGTCGGCGCCCAAACCGAAAAGGGTCAAATTCATAAGGCGGATGCCGTCGTCCTCGCGACCGGTCCAGCGGTGCCGAAGATGGCTGCCGAAAGCGGGCAGATCATCGGCGACAGTACCCCGGCCGCCCTTCTCGTGCAGACGAAGCCGCTTGCTCATCCCTTGCGCGCAGTGCTCAATACACCTCGTGTCGCTATTCGTCCCGCGCCGGGCGGTACGTTTTCGGTGGATGCAGACTGGGCGGCCGACGAGGGCGTGAAAATGCGGGAAGACGGCAGCTATGAGGTCGACGATGGCGTCGTTGCCGAACTTCTGGCGGAGGCATCCAAGGTAATGGAGGGCAGGCCGCAGCTCGAAGTGGTTTCCATCGGGTTTGGCGGCAAGCCAATTCCGGGGGATGGCGAACCGGTCATTGGTGCTCTCAAAGCCATTCCCGGCTACTACGTGGCCTTTAGCCATAGCGGTGCAACGCTCGGCCTGATAGTGGGCGAATTGCTTGCATTCGAGGTTGCGGCAGGTGCCGAACATCCCATGCTGTCGACCTTCCGGCCCGAGCGTTTCGCTTGAGGCAAGGGAAGTGGGTTGAAGACGAAGCGCGAGTTGCGAGTGATGGCGAAAGGCTATCACCCGCGACGAGTGCGGGATTGGATACACCTGCTCTGACATCCACTTCGTTGAAAGGGGCCAGATTGCTTGGTGAGCGGATGGTCTGGGCGATAGATGTGAAGCCCGGTCCGCACTGGATCACGCTTCGGCGGGGACTGCCGCAGGCTTGGTGATCCTGTAGATTTCTTCAAGGCTCATCATGTTCGAGAGATCGATGGCCATCGGAGCACCATGGCCAAATGCGCCACGCATGAGGCAGGTCTTTGCTGCCGCCTGTGCGGCTCCGGATAGAACATCACCCGATTGCCGCTCCTCGAGCAGCCCTACGAGAACATACGCAATGAAGGTGTCACCTGCTCCAAGCGTGTCGATGGCCTCGACGGCTTGCGCTGGCTCTTCATGGAAGCCGTGTGGGCCGAAGAGTAACGCCCCTTCCTGGCCGCGGGTCACAAGGCTCCATGTGGCGCCGTGCGCATGGGCGAGGCCAGCGAGTGACAGCGCCTCGTGCCGGCTCAGGCTTCCGCCGGAAAAGGCCAGCAGGAAGCAATGTGGCGCAACCTGCGCAATCCGCTTGGCATCGTGAACCGTCGCGAAATCGTAGGAGACCTTGGTGGCCTTGCTGAAGTGCGGCAGCCAAGCATCGACATGACTCGACCTGCCGGTGTGGATCGCGTCAAAATCCTGAAGCCGGGCAAGGTCGGTCGCTCTCGGTGCAATGATCGAAACGCTGAGATTGGCACCAACGAAGACACGGTCGCCATTCTGGTTTTCAATGGGCTTGTCGCAAATTTTCTTGGTTAACTCGCTGTTGACCACGACGGGGGAAATTCCGCTCCTCGTGTAGCGGAGCGTAGCCATGATTCTGAACGCCATTGCCGAAAAGTTGAAGCGCCAGTCGAAGGATGATTTCAAAGGGCGACATTTCGAGGCATGGCTCATCGTTCAGGCGGTGACATGGTATCTGCGGTACCCGCTCAGCTACAGAGATCTCGAGGAGATGTTCCGCGAGCGCGGCTTCGAGGTCGACCATAGTACAATCAACCGCTGGGTTCTCGCCTATGCGCCGCTGATCGAGAAGCGGCTCCGTCAGTTTCGTCGGCCTCATTGCGGCTCAATTCGGATCGACGAGACTTACGTCAATATCCGTGGCAAATGGCGTTATCTGTACCGGGCGATCGACAAGAACGGAAATCCGGTCGATTTTCTGTTGACTGCAAGGCGCGATCTTGATGCCGCAAAGCGCTTCTTCCGCAAAATGCTCAAGGATGAGCCCTTGCTCTCGCCGGAAAAGATCGGCACGGATGGTGCCAATACGTTCCCATCCGCGATCAAGACATCGGTTGACAACGGACTGCTGCATCCCGATCCTGTGCACTATGTCACCAAGCATCTGCAGCAAGGCATCGAGAGCGACCACTTCCGTGTGAAGAAGAACATGCCAAAGATCGGCGGCTTCCAATCTTTCAAAACGGCGCGCCGCACAATCGCCGGCTTCGAAGCCATGCTCTGGCTCAGGAAGGGCTTCGGCTTCTCTGGCGGCTGGACCGTCAACGTTCAGAACGATCTGCTTGCGCACCTCTTCGGACTTCAAAAGGTTAACAAAGCATAAAAATGCGGCCGATAACGGGGTGGCTTTGACCTTCTCGAAAATTTGCGACAAGCCCGTCGCGATGCCGCGAAACCGGCGCGTGCCGATTTCCTTGCCCTTGCGGTCGCGCTCGTATTCGGTCCAGTCGATCTGGTAGGTCTGGTTAGACAGCGCCACGATGTTGTTGACCTCAATGGCGACTGTCGATGTCTTCGCCTTTTCGAACGGCGAATTGCCGCGAAACCAGGCATTGATCTTCTGGGTCGAAGGATCGGACGTCCTGAGAAGCGCGTAGGTCCGGTCGATGTATTGCTTTTGCACCACGGCATCCGGCGTGATCGATTTCAGGCTGGTGATGAAGTTGCCGAGCGTTGCGCGAACGACCCGGGCATCGGCGTACTCGATCTGCTGGGGGAAGCCTGCTGTCACCGAGGTGCCGAGCTTGTCGACCTCAACGATGTAGGGCACCAGCTTGACCTGCGTGCTGAGATACATGGCATAGGTGAAGCCAATCACGGCCATCGATAGCCCAAGAATGCCGACGATCCTCCATGCGCGTGCGGCCTGGACATAGGATCCATATCGTTCCGTCCATTCCTGCCGGGCGGCAAGGTAAGGGCTGTCGGGCGGCCGGTTTGCTGCCATCGCTTGTCGCCTTTCTGATGATTACTTGTCGTTTCGTTCGGGTGGCGTCTTGGGGCCGGATTGACCGGTGCGGCTCTGATCGAGCTTGGCGTTGGCGAGTCCCATGATCGAGCCGGCATAGGCTCCGGGCGAACCGATCGCCTTTTCCTTGGCGGCCGAGCCGGCCGCCTTCCCAGCCGACCCGATACCGGCTCCCATCCCGCGAAGTGCTGCGCCTGCAATAGAGGATCCTGCGGCGCGTGCGGATTGAGCCGCCGCGGCGCCAGCTCCGACTGCCCCCGCTGCGAGCGACGCTGCTCCAAGTGCAAATGATGCAGCCTGTCCACCGTGACGGATGGTTTCCATTCCACCTGTGACCGATGCTCCTTGAACAACGCCTTGGATAATGTTCGGGACATACATGGCGATAATGAAGACCACGACCGCGATCCCGGCGATCGCTAATGCGGTCTGAAACTGGTCCCCGACGTCGGGCCGGTTCGCTAGGCCTATCAAGACTTCGGAGCCGATCCGGGAAATCATGACCAGAGCCATGAGCTTCATGCCGACTGAGAATGCATAGATGAGATAGCGGATGGCGAAGTCCTTGGTGAAGGACGAGCCTCCCAATCCGAGCATGATCATTCCCGCGAGCAGACCGAGATACATCTCGACCATCACGGATACGAAGATCGCGGCAACGAGCGAGAATGCGATCACCGTTACGACCATCGCAAAGGCCGCCGAAATGGCGAGCGCGTTGTCCTCGAACAGCCCGAATTGCACTTTCTCTGACATCTTGGTCGCGACGGTCAGACCTGCGTTGAACACATCGGCTGGCGAAGCCGTGCCTCCACCAGCGCCGATCTGAAATAGACTATCGACGACCGCCTTCGCGAAGGTCGGACCCTGCGCGAGAACGAATGCGAAGAAGCCCACGAACATGATGCGCCGGACCAGTTCAGCAAACCAGCTGTCGAGCGACGCGGCCTGAAGCGCCAGCCAGACCGCGGCAATACCGATTTCGATCCCTGCGAGAATCCAGAACAGCGATCTCGCCGCATCCATGACGGTGGTCTCCCAACCTTTTGCGGCAGTAGTGATCTCGTTCTGGAGGGCCGTTAGGACCGACCCCTCCTGCGCAATTGCGGGTTGGAACGACACGACGATGAATGCGACGAGCACCGTAATGCCCCTGATCGTTTTGAGCTCAGAGGTCATGCGCCTACCACTCGATCTTCATCTTCTCGCCGCCCGACGTCGGATACTCCCTCGTCGACCCAAAGAACTTTTCGTGCCGCTCTCGCGCTCCCTGTCTCTCTGAGATCAGGAACCACAGGCCTGTTCCTCCAACAGAGATGATTGCGGCGAGGATGGCCAAGATCAGTTTCGTTCTCACCACTCCACCTTCATCTTTTCGCCGCCGGATGTTGAGGGAGCCGTTGATTTGAAGAATTTCTCACGCCGGGCCTGCGCGAGGTCCTTGTCCGTCTGCTCGGTTTGGAGCCATGTCCCCATCATCGTCATTTGCTGCGAGACAAGACCACGCAGCTTCTGCATCTGTGAAACCTGCTGGGCGGCAATCTGGTGTCCGACCTGGAGGGCCTTCATTTGGCCGTCGGCCGACTCCGACATGGATCGCAGCGAGGTCATCGTGCTTTCCTCCGTGTCGAACTGATCCGCTGTCAGGCTCGCCGCCTTGAGCGTGCTGCCGATCGTGTCCCGGTTCGTGTCTGACCAGGACTGGTAGGTGCTCGAGAAGGATTCGGCATTTGGCAGATTGGTTTTCAGGTCCGCATAGCTCTTGAACCGCTGCTGAAGGACATCGTCTGCATTGCCCATTGAGAACGAGATGCTCTGCCCTTGATCAACAATGCTGCGCAGGCGGTTGAGATCGCCCTCGACCTGGCCCCAGATATGATCAGGGAGCTGCGCTGTGTTCTGCAGCATGTTCTCATAGATCTTCAGTTGGTTCTGAATCTGCTCTGCGAGTTGCGTGATTTGGGTCAGCTGGTTATCGACCTGCAGGCCAGAGCTTTTGAGAAGATCGATGAGCTGAGCATTGTTGGCGAGCTGCGTCCATTCGGTGGCGGCGCCCGTTGCAGAGCCCGCATGGACGGAAGCAATCGGCAACAGCGCGATTGCCGCAGTCATCGTTGCGACGATCCAGTTACTGGGCGTTGAGGTGCGACGTGGCATCCGGAACTCCTCTCGATTCAAGCCAATGGGTTGGCCAGTCCTGGCCATATTCCGCCTTCAGCGCGCGGATCCGCTTCAGGTCTTCCTTTCCGGATGCGCCCACAAAGCTCAGTGCCACCGGCCCGAGCGACATATCGAAAAGCCGCCGTCCGTCTGGCGTGGCGACATAGTATTCGCGTTTCGGGATGGCGCCCGAGACGATCTCGATCTGGCGCTCGTTGAAACCGATCCGCTCGTAGAATTCCCGCGTGCCCGGCTCGCGTGCGGCACCATTCGGCAAGCAGATCTTGGTCGGGCAGGACTCCTTCAGGACGTCGATAATGCCGGAGCGCTCGGCGTCGGAGATTGACTGCGTCGCCAATACGACGGCGCAATTGGCTTTGCGGAGAACCTTCAGCCATTCCCGGATCTTGTCGCGGAAAACCGGATGCCCGAGCATCAGCCAGGCCTCGTCGAGGAGGATGAGGCTCGGAGAGCCATCGAGCCGCTTCTCGATCCGGTGAAAGAGGTAGGTGAGAACGGGCACCAGATTACGCTCGCCCATATTCATGAGATGCTCGATCTCGAAGCACTGAAACGCTCGAAGCGTCAGCCCGTCCTCTTCCGCGTCGAGAAGCTGACCCATCGGGCCGTCGACGGTATAGTGATGGAGTGCGTCCTTGATCTCGCGCATCTGCACGCCGCTGACAAAGTCCGATAGCGACTTTCCGGGTGCTGTCGCCATCAGCCCGATCTGGCGTGAGATTGCATTGCGATGGTCGGGTGTGATGGTAACGCCCTGCAGGGCGACAAGCGTTTCGATCCACTCGGTCGCCCAGGCGCGATCGCCATCTGTCGAAAGATCGAACAGAGGGCAGAACGCCAGCGCTTTCCCCTCCCCGTTCTGATCGTTGCCGATTTCGTAGTGATCGCCGCCGGCGGCAAGCGTCAGGGGGAGGAGCGAGTTACCCTTGTCGAAAGCAAAGATTTGAGCGAACTCGTAGCGACGGAACTGCGCGGCGATCAGCGCGAGAAGCGTCGATTTTCCCGAGCCCGTCGGTCCAAAGATCAGGGTGTGGCCAACGTCGTCGACATGCAGGTTGAGACGAAACGGCGTCGATCCCGAAGCGACCTGCATCAGCGGTGGCGAGTTCGGCGGATAGAAAGGGCACGGCGCCACTGGGTTACCCGACCATACCGAGTTGAGCGGGACGAGATCTGCCAGGTTGCTTGTATTGATCAGCGGCTCACGGACATTGGCGTACCAATTCCCCGGCAGACTTCCGAGAAACGCATCTGTCGCGTTCAGGGTCTCGACGCGCGCTCCGAACCCCTCTGCCTGGACGAGCCGGCGGATGGCTTCCGCCTTTTCCTGCAGAGCGTCACGGTCATCATCAAACAGGATGACGACAGGCGTGTAGTAGCCATAGGCGACAAGCTGGGACGATGCCAGAGCGATGGCGTCCTCGGTCTCGGCAACCATGGTCATGGCATCCTGATCGACCGATCTGCTCTGGGTCTGGAAAAGCTGGTCGAAGAAAGGTCGAACCTTCTGCTGCCATTTCTTTCGCGTGCGCTCGAGTTTCTGGCGCGCCTCCTCGGCATCGAGGAAGATGAACCGCGACGACCAGCGGTAGGTCAGCGGCATCAGATCGAGATTGTTGAGGATGCCGGGCCAGCTCTCGGCCGGCAGCCCATCGATGGCTACAACCGCGAGGAACCGGTTCTCGACCTTTGGCGTCAGGCCATGCTCCAGCTCTGCCGTCGCCAGCCAGTCGAGATACATGGGAACTTCCGGTAGCCGAACCGGATGGCTCTCCCCCGTGATGCAAAATCGAACAAACTGCATGAGGTCGTCATAGCGTGCGACCCGCTCCCCTCCCCTCTCGCGGACCTCGCGGGTCTTCATGCGAGCGATCGACAAAGTGTTAGACAGGTACTGTTCGATTTCCCGGATCGCGTTTCGAAACACGAACAAGACCGTGTCGGCATAAGACTTCTTCCTGCTCTCCTCGTCCGAGTAGATGTATTTGCTAAGCGCCGTCTTCTTCGACTCGAGCGGCCGGTAGGTGAGAATGATCGCGTGCTTGCTCTCGAAATGCCCCTGCTCCCGCCCGAAATGAGCACGGCGCTCGGCATCGATCGCTCGGGTGACAGGATCCGGGAAACGGCACTGATCTGGCGTGGGATAGTCGACCGTCGGCACGCGGATGGCTTCGACTTGGATCATCCATCCGGTCCCTAGTCGTGAAAGAATTGTACTGATCTGTCGGGACAGCTCGTTGCGTTCGAGGTCGGTGGCGCTTTCGGAGTCCGGACCCGCGAAATACCAGCCAGCCATCAGGCTGCCGTCCTTCAGCAGCAGGACGCCGTTGTCGACCAGGCCGGCGTATGGAACCAGATCAGCGAACGAGGGACCGGTCGCGCGGAATCGTTTGAGGGCAACCATCAGGACACCTCAGTATCTTCGCCACGGCGCGGCCGTTGGCCGGTAGTGGGGCTTGTAGGAAATGTGACGGGCATAGACCTGCCGCATCAGCGGATCGGATTTGGCCATCATGCGAAGCAGACCGACGATGACGATCCAGACGGCCACACCGAAGAGCGCCGAGTAGACCGTCAGGACAACGAAGATCAGGATCACGGCGGCGAGCCCGGTGATCAGCACCAGCTCGCGGTCGGCGCCCATCAAAAGGTTCGGACGCGACAGCGCGCGATGAATGCGATTTCGTTGCAGTCTTGAGGCAGCTTCAGCCATCTGTGCCCTCCCCTGATTTTATAGCTGGGAAGGTAGAGGTGACTTTCTCCGAAATGCCGATCGATGCACCGGTGGCGCCAAAGAGGCCGACGATCGTCGTCGCACCGAGCAGAATGCCGGCGACCAGGACGACGTACATCAGCCTGCGCGCGAAATCGTTGAGTTCGCCGCCGAAGATTAACATACCGCCAGCGATGGCAACGGCTGCGAGCGCGATGTATCCAGCGACTGGACCTGTGATCGATTGCTGGATCTGCTCCAGAGGACCTTCCCAAGGAAGGCTGCCACCACCTGAGCTCGCCATCGCCGGCACCACGAAGGCAAAATGAGTTGCTATTACTGAAAAAGCGAAAACATTGGTCTTACGCAACATGACGGGCTTCCTGTTCTTCCGTAAGGTGCTCGGACTGGATTTCGTATTCGCCTTTGGCAAAACGCTCGACGGTTATGATGTCACGGACTCTCCTGCCGCGGGGCGTGCGCTCGATCGAAACGATGAGGTCAACGGCCTCACCAATGACTTCATGCATTGGCTGTTGGCTTGCCTCTGCCGTGAGTTGTTCAAGCCGGCGGAGTGCGGACATGGCGGTGTTGGAGTGGATGGTTGCGACGCCGCCCGGATGCCCTGTGTTCCAGGCTTTAAGAAGCGTGAGGGCTGCGCCATCGCGCACCTCGCCGACGACGATGCGATCAGGTCGAAGGCGCATCGTACTTTTGAGCAAGCGGGCCATATCAACGCTGTCACTTGTGTGGAGAAGAACGGCGTTCTCGGCGGCGCACCGGATCTCCGCCGTATCTTCGAGGATCACCAGTCGATCCTCTGGCGCACTTCTTACGATTTCGTCGATCACTGCGTTGGCTAGCGTGGTTTTCCCGGAGCCGGTCCCGCCTGAAATGATGATGTTCAATCGCGAGGCGATCGCGCTTCTGATCGTTCCTGCTTGCAGGTCTGTCATGACGCCGGTGCGAACATAGTCATCGAGCGGAATGAGACGTGAGGCACGCCGGCGTATAGTGAACGCCGGTTTTGCAACGATGGGAGGCAGCAGGCCTTCGAACCGGTGCCCCCCGATTGGCAGCTCACCGGAGATGATAGGTTGATTGGTATCGACCTCGGACTGAAGAGCGTGCGCAACAGTCCCGATGACCATCTCCGCCGCAGCGGATGACATTTCCCCGGCAGGCGCTACGCCGTGACCAAGCCGTTCGATGAACAGCTTGCCGTCTGGATTGAGCATGATTTCAACGACATTACTGTCGTCGAGCGCGACGCATAGCTGATCGCCTAGCGCCTCCTGGAGCTTGCGTACAAGTCTTGGATGGGAAAGAAGCTGGGTCACGTGGCTGTCCTCAAGCGGCCTTGTGGAAGGAAGTAGCGATGAGCGACCGATAGTGCGGTGGCTGCAACCGCTGGAACGAAGCGCGGTCTGCGGGGAGAACGCCTGCAATTGCCGTGGTGACGCCAATCTTTTGAGGTGTTCCCAGTCGTTGCAATGGCCATCCGACACGGGAGAGGATCCGCTCAAACCGCAGATCCGTCACGGTGACGATGTCGCTAAAGCCGTTGACGATTGACCACTCGATGATGCCAGCAAACATTGCTTGCGTGACGTTGTTGATGGAGCTCTGCGCACTCGATCCTTGCGATTGCGTATCGACGCAAAAACGTGAGCTTTCGATCATTGCGGCGTGAGCAAAGAGCCTCCCATCTGGAAGAAGTGACGGGAAAATCTCCTGGATCATTGTCGGCCCGGTGGCGGGTAGAAGCCGTGCGCAGCCATGGACACGATCGTCACCCCCGACAGCTAGAATGTATGTTGGACGTAGATCATCGAATCGATCCATCTCCATCCCGTCATCAACGTCGACTTCCCATCCCAACCGGTCGGCGAAGACTTTTGCCCGGAGGGCGTGCTGGGCAGCGAGCAGTCTCTCTTCTTTTGCGGTTCGAGGTGTCGAAATCGCCAGTAGCTGCATGGATATCTCCGTCGATGTTGAGTCGATTGAGATATGTGCACGGATCGGAACCGAGCGGCAGTTGTAGGATTCGACAAATGAGAATCGCGCTGAGTCGCGGTAGACATGGCGACCGAATGCGTTTGGCAGAGAAATCGACTGCTTTACGGGTTCGGCAAGTTGCAGGATCCACAGTAAAACAAATGAGGAACAGGAAGCTACAAGGGAGATGCTAAGTTACTGTATACAATACGTAATCTGTTTGGGTTACCGTAGTTGGCAATGCGTCGATTAAGGTTTCGTTAACCATTAAGTCCTTGCCAAGAAACTGGTTGCAGGTATCGTCACGGTAAATAGGCCGTTTCGGCTTAAAATCCGTGATAAGAGAGATCATCGTGAGCGTGGCTAAAAACGTGAATAGGCACAGCCTCCCAAGTGCTGATGAAACGATCGGGGCGCAGGCTGAACTCCTGAGCTCTCAGCTTCAGTCTATGAGCGAGGCGCTGTTCCCGCCGACTTCACAAAAGGTCCTCCGTAAGTTTACGTCGGGTGAAGCTGCTCGTTTGATCGGAATATCTGATTCCACGTTGCGCAAAATGACGCTGGCTGGTGAAGGACCGCAGCCGGAAACTACGAGTAACGGGAGGCGCCTATATAATCTCAGTGAGATCAACCAGATTCGTCGACTGCTCGCCCAATCGACACGCGGTAGAGAGACGATAGAATTTGTCCCTCACCGTCGCCCAGGTGAGCATCTGCAAGTCCTTGCCGTCACCAACTTCAAAGGCGGGTCCGGCAAAACGACAACGACAGCTCATTTGGCACAATTTCTGGCTCTCCAGGGCTATCGCGTTCTAGCCGTCGATCTCGATCCACAAGCCAGTCTTTCGGCACTGCTAGGCGTTCTTCCGGAATTGGATGTCGCGTCAAACCAGACTCTATATGCTGCAATTCGTTACGACGAAGAGCGTCGCGCACTTTCGGAGGTGATCCGGCCAACTTACTTCGACGGCCTGGATCTCGTCCCAGGTAATCTAGAACTGATGGAGTTTGAGCATACGACGCCCAGAGCGCTCAGCGCGGGGGCTTCAGGCGAAACGCTGTTCTTTGCACGAGTGGCGGCGGCGCTTGACGAGGTTGCCGACAACTACGACGTCGTTGTGATTGACTGCCCTCCTCAGCTCGGCTTCCTAACGCTCAGTGGATTGTGCGCAGCGACTGCGATGATCGTCACGATTCATCCGCAGATGCTCGACATATCGTCGATGAGTCAGTTCCTTTTGATGACGCGTGATCTGCTCGGTGTAGTGCGGGATGCTGGCGGCGAACTCAAATATGATTTCATCCGCTACCTATTGACCAGATATGAGCCTCAAGACGCTCCTCAAACGAAGGTCGCGGCTCTGCTCCGTAATCTTTTTGATGACTACGTGTTGACGAATCCCATGCTGAAGTCTGCAGCGGTATCGGACGCCGGCCTGACCAAGCAGACCCTCTATGAGATTGGTCGTGAGAACATGACTCGCTCCACCTATGATCGGGCGATGGAGTCGTTGGAGGCGGTCAACTCGGAGGTTGAGACATTGATTAAGCAGGCTTGGGGTCGGGCATGAGTACCCAATTCGGTTCTCCACATAATGATATCGCGGATTGTTGGGAGCTCCCAACCATTCCGATCAGCCCATCTTCCCAGAGTGTTGAACCGCGTTTGTTGGGAGCTCCCAACAGCGAGCCAATTGATCGGGACTCTCATCCTGGAGTAAGTTCATGAGCCGCAAGGATTCCATCGACAACCTCTTCATGAAAAAGCCGGTCGTCACCGCATCGTCACCGGCCAGGTCTCCTGATCGGGTGCGCACTGGTGCAATATCGGCGATGGGGTCCTCACTCCATGAAATGGCGGAAAATGCCAAGCAAGTAACCAAGCTGCAGCAACAATTGGCCGAAGGTGAACCGGTCGTTTCCCTCGACCCGTCTGCGATCGATAACTCAAAGATAACTGATCGCATACAGCTCGAGGTCGACCCCGATTTTGAGGCGCTGGTAGCAAGTATTGCTGAACATGGGCAGCAGGTGCCGATCCTTGTTCGTCCAAATCCTGAAACTGCGGGGAGGTTTCAGATTGCATATGGACGACGCCGTTTGAGAGCTGCCGAACAGCTCGGGCGACCTGTCCGAGCAATTGTTAAAAGTCTTTCTGACAGCCAACTCTACATTGCCCAAGGCCGGGAAAATCTGGATCGGAAAGATCTATCCTTTATCGAAAAGGCCTTTTTTGCACGAAATCTGGAGGACGGTGGGTGCGACCGCGCCACTATTATTTCTGCTCTCGTTACGGATAAAGCGGATGTGAGCAGATACATTGCGGTGGCCCGACGATTGCCGGACAGTGTCGTAAACTTGATTGGCCCCGCGCCCAAGGCGGGACGCGCCAGATGGATGGCTCTGGCCGAACATCTTGCAAATCCATCAATGGTCGAAGCGGCCCAGCAGATTCTAAGAGGATATGTTGAACAGCGGCTAGACAGCGATGCGCGTCTTAGTGGCTTGCTGCGTGAGTTGTCCGGGCACCCCAAGGTAAGCAAAAAGAGATCTGAGTCGACGGACGTTTGGAGAACTCCGACGGGTAAGCGCGCAGTGAGCATCGAAGCGAGCGATGGCAAGACGTCCATCGTTTTCGAAGAAAAGGCTGTTCCAGCGTTCGCCAAGTTTGTGTCAGCGAGACTGGATGAGCTTTACGAACAATTTCAAAAACAGAATCGCGAGGGGGATTGATGATGAATTGAGCCGCTGGACTGTTTCACGGTGAAGCAAAATCGGCAAAGAAAAAGCCCTCCGAAATGAATTCCGAAGAGCCTTCTCCACTTTGGTCGGTTGAGAGAATCGCACTTCTCAGAATCCCCGTCAAGAGTCTTTGACGTCGTTCCGGCGAGCGTTTTTCTGTTGCCTTTCGAAAGGTAGGAAAATGCATCCCGAAAATGTAACGACGCCCTTTGGGCGGCGGCCGGTCGTGCTTGCCCTTGTAAAGAGGCAGCTCCAGACGTCCGATACAAAACCATACCGCCCGGTCGAAAAATGGAAGGTGTTTCGCGACGCCTGTGAGGCCCGTGAACGCCTCGGCCTTCAGGACAGGGCGCTGGCTGTGCTTGATGCGCTTTTGACTTTTTATCCGCAGAACGAGCTCGACGGCGATAGTGGATTGGTGGTCTTTCCGTCCAATGCCCAGCTGTCTGTCCGAGCCCACGGCATTACCGGAACGACCTTGCGGCGGCATTTGGCTGCCCTGGTCGAAGCCGGGCTCATCCAGCGAAAGGATAGTCCGAACGGAAAGCGTTACGCTCACCGGGACAAGAGTGGCGATATCGAGCAAGCCTTTGGGTTCGATCTTTCTCCACTTTTGGCTCGTGCTGCGGAACTTGCAGGCCTGGCACAGGAAGTCGCTGCCGAACGCCTGCAGTTCAGGCGAGCCAAAGAGGCCCTGACTATCTGCCGGCGCGATGTGCGCAAGCTGATCTCCGCCGCGATGGAGGAGGGGGCTGACGGCGACTGGGAAGCCATCGAAGACATGTATGTCGGCATTGTCAGCCGACTTCCCCGCAATCCTGATCGTCACCAGGTGGAGGCAATCCTCGACGAGATGCAGCTTTTGCGCACCGAAATCCTCAACCTTCTGGAAAATCAGCTAGATTCTCACAATATGGACGGCAATGTTGTTCAAAATGGCTGCCACATACAGAATTCAAAACCCGAATCCATCCATGAACTTGAACCTAGCTCTGGAAAAGAGCAGGGCGGAGCCGTCGAGCTGGAAGTAGCACCCAAAGAGGTTGCTCAGCCGTTGGCAAAGCCGGAAAAGATGAAGGCGTTCCCGCTGTCGATGGTCCTGAAAGCCTGCCCGCAGATTTTGGACTACGGGCCCGGGGGCACGATCTCCCATTGGCGCGAGCTGATGGGGGCCGCGGTGGTGGTTCGATCGATGCTTGGCGTCAGCCCGTCGGCTTACCAGGAAGCTTGCGAGGTGATGGGTCCTGAGAACGCCGCAGTTGCGATGGCTGCAATCCTGGAGAGGGTAGGGCATATCAACTCGGCAGGTGGATATCTCCGCGATCTCACGCGCCGAGCGAGGGTAGGGGAGTTCGGGCTCGGACCAATGCTGATGTCGCTGATGCGCGCCAATGCGAACGGAGATCGGAAAACGGGGTGAGCGGTTATAACGGCGCAACGGGTAGGGGGCATAGTCGTACGGCAGTCGTGCCGCATTTCATTCAGCATTCGTTCCACGGTTTCTCGATTTGCTAGGAGTCAAAGCGCACCAAGAACGTCTCAGTAGCTTCTAGACCTGCCCCGGATGCTGTCCCAAAAATCGAGAACGGACCCAAATGATACGTCATTTACGTCTCATGGAGATTGTTTCAGAAGATGTACCCTACAATTACATAGCCTCTAACAACGATAAAGCGGTGGGCCGAGCTCGGCGACGAGGTCCCAGGCCCTCTCTCAATCGCGACGATACGGGATAGAAGCTAGGCCCGCGCGAGAATGTGTTGCGCAGATCAAAAGCTTGGTGTCATGTCGAGGTACGATCAGACATCGCTTGGGTAGGAGATTGAACGATGGGTGGGACCTATTTCGATGACGACCAGGAGATCGGTCCAGAAGGGTTGGCATTGTTACGCAAAGTGCTAGCGGACATATTTCGTAAAGAGGCAGGCGTATCGAGTACAGATGAGCAACTTGGCCTGGCAAAGGAGCTGGTAGCCCTCTTCAAGTCAGGCTTTCGAACCGAGGAAGAGCTGAAGGCAATGGTTTTGCGCGGTACGTTCGCAGCATCGGAATCCTGAGGGGAGGGGCCAACTTCGCAATAGGGACTTGAGGCAGCCCGTCTGACAGCGAACCAGGCGCTTGACCGAGTGAAAACAGCGACTAACTCGGGCCGATGTTCTAAAACGTTGCCAAGAGGCTCGACTCAGTCCTGACACTTGAAGATCTGGCACTGTTAGAGGACGGTTTCGCACGGGTGCGCGAGCTGCCTGGAGTATCTCCGGCGTCGCCGCCGGCGCAGAAGATCTTCCGGCGGCAGATCGTACGTTTTGCTTACAAAGATTATGTGCGCGGCAACTACTGTACCACCGGGTCGCCGCGCGGACTGATCGCTTTGACAGCTCAGATGACCGAGACGTTTTCTGCCTTGGACTTGCCAGTCTTGCGGTCCTGGCCCACTTCGTAGCGAACCTTCTGGCCATCCTTGAGGGCTTCACCAAAGCCTACAGCGGAGATATGTACAAAGACATCCTGACCGCCGTCATCAGGGGTGATGAAGCCGAAGCCCTTATCTTGAGCAAAAAATTTGACAGTTCCGGTCGCCATGTCTGCCTCTCCTATTTTGATGGGAATAGACCTCTATCTATCATTTGACAGATCAGCAAGGCCCGGGCCGAGCCCCAGGGCGAGTTCAATTCAGTCCATACGCCGGAGCGCCCGTGGCGCCAATTCAGAAGAATGTCGTCAGCAAGATGTGACTTCCGACTGGGGCGATGCGCACTTCGCTTAAACGGCTTTTTCAGTATTGCGACATATGCTGACTTGTGACCCTACGCGACCATTACGGCTTTAGCGACCCATCAGCCTGCGAAAGCCTCGGGGACATACGTCGTCGCTTCAGGTTAATTTGTGTAGACGTGAAGAGGGTGAGGTGCCATGACTGAGACATGGAGAGTTCTGGCGGGCAATCTCGCAGCTGTCGCGCTCATCGTATCAGCATGGACACATCTCTCATACCGGCTGTATCGGTTATCGCACAAATGGCGTTGTTTCGGGCTTGGGCTCTCTCTAGGGTTGGCGGCGATCGCTTCCATGCTTTTGGCGGTTCAGTTCGACGTGGGCGTGATCTTTGATCTTCGCCAGGCGATTATCTTGTCGGCAGCTGTATTCGGTGGACCGGGTCCCGCGTTGATCGCTTCGGTTATGGCCGCAGGATTTCGCGCTTATCTTGGGGGCGCGGGGGCGATACCAGGACTGACTGCCATTGCAGTTGTATATTTCGCTGGGTGCGCCGTGTGGTGGATTGCAGGCAGGAAGCCTGTGGTCAATCTTGGCCCAATTATTGGCGCGTCTCTGTTGTCCGCAATCTTGTCAATCGCTGTTCTCGCTTTGTTGCCGTGGTCAAGGTTTCTGCGAGCGGTCGGCGAGGTCGGATTGCCGATTATGGTGCTTCACTTCGCCAGTACAGCTGCGATTGGTCTCTTCATTGCGTATTTTCGACGGTTCACCCTCGAACGCGACATCTTGCGTGCTGCTCTCACGCAGGCGCCTGACTATCACTATGTCAAGGATCTTGAGCACAAGATCGTTGTCGCCAACCTGAATGTCGCGCGGCATCATGGTCGGACGAGGTCATCAGAGATGGTCGGTCTGACTGATTTTGACCTGGCGCCGCGGGAGCGTGCCGAGCAGCTCGTGGCAAGTGAAGCAGAGGTTCTGCAGACCGGCGTCTCCTTGGACGACTTCGAAGAGCTTCTTGTTGAAGACGGGAAGGGGCCGCGCTGGTACTCGACGTCCAAGGTGCCATTGCGGAACCGCCAGGGCGATCTCATTGGACTGGCCGGGGTAACCGTCGACATCACCGAGAAGAAGCTATTGGAGCAAGAGCTTCAAGCCAGCCGGGACCTTATGGCTCAGGCTATGGCAGAAATGTCCGACGGGCTGGCGATGTTTGGTCCAGACGGCAAGGTCGTGTTTTGTAACGAAAACTACCGCAAACTTTTTCCGAAATCGGCATACGCGCGCCGCGAGGGAGCTCATATCACCGAAATCGTCAGAGCGACTGTCCGCAACGGCGAGCGCAAGGACCTGCCGGTTGACCTTGATGAAGACAGTATCCAGGCAGCTGCCGTGACGTTGTTCGTCAACAAGGACGAGACGGTTCCACTCACCGATGGTCGTTGGCTATCACTGAGAACCCGGGTAACAGAAGATCGACACGTATTGGCTCTTGTTTCCGACATCACCGCGATCAAGGAGGCGGAGGTCTCACTTAAAAATTTCGCTGAGCGTATGAAAGGTTTGGCCGAAACTGACGCTCTGACAGGACTGGCCAACCGTCGTTCTCTTGACGAAGCGCTACAGCGAGAGTTTGAAGCGGCCAAACGGACCGGCCGGCCTTTATCTCTGCTTCTGATCGATGTCGACAGGTTCAAGGCTTACAACGATCAGTACGGACATCTTGCAGGTGATGCGTGTCTGCAGGCGGTTGCCGCGGCAATTGCGTCGGCTGCACGTCGATCAAGTGATCTCGCAGCTCGCTTTGGTGGAGAGGAGTTTGCTATCATCTTGCCGGATACGGATGCAGACTCCGCCCTCGCGATTGCCGAAAAGGTGCGCGTGTCAATTCGAGACTTAGGAATGCTTCACGAGGGGAGCGAACATTCGGTCGTTACAGCAAGTATTGGAGCGACGGTGTTGACTGCGACCTCGAAAGTCAGCGGGGCGGTTGAGCTGGTAGCGCGCGCAGACCTTGCGCTTTACCAGGCGAAAGATGCCGGCCGCGACCGTGTTGGTCTACAAAGGATTGCCGACGAGCGTGTCAAGAGGCAAGCGGGGTAGGCTATGGCATCAGGGCGAGGAATAGGTCTAGCTCTCCGAGCTGGCGCCTTCGATGAGCGCCCGCGCTTGCCTCAGTACCTGCTCGAAGACCTCAGTAATTTCCCGCGACGAAACCGGGACGTCCGTGTATTTGCGTGTTCCCATAGCTATTGCTTCACCGAGGCCACCGATTTCCGCCTCAAGCTTGGCAAAGTGCTCGAACGGCTCTTTCTGAACCAATGAAATCTCTCGCAGCAGAATAGCGTTGAGATTGATCAACGCCAGGATCTGTTTGGACTGGATTTCTGTGCGATCAATGAGGTCGCTTTGTGCTGAACCGTCGGTCTAAGGTAAGAGATGGAGAGCCACGGCTGCCACAACAACACTCCGATCAGGCGACCGCAGCCTAGCGCTCAGAACAGCGGCAAAAATTTGAGTATGATATACGCCCGCCCGGCTATTTGGCTTGGGCGGGATCTTTTTATCTCGACAGCGCTAACCCGATCTTAGTGAGTCTTTGCTGATATGAGCGAAGTGTCTGCTGTCGTGAGCAACGCCTTGACGCCGGCAGTGGTAAAACACGGTGCCTCCAGGGCTCTGAGCGACGCCGCAGGACAAATCTGAAACCCGTTGCGCCGAGTAGCTCCATGGAAAATCAAAATCTGGCAATTTCGTTTCTCGCCAGCTCGGAGTGATCAGCCTTGCATTGACAATTTGCTCTCTGATCAGAGATCGACTGACGAGTGATCTCACATTGTTTCGTCGAGTGGCCAATGGGATTTTATTCGGGAGTACCGCTTCACTTTTGATGTTCATGCCGGGTGAACTGCTGGAAGGCTTCCGCTTTGACTTGCGCATCGTCCCCCTCGCCGTGGTCGGCTTGATCTCTGGGCCGGTCGGCGCTGTGACCGCAGCCTTGGTAGCCAGCGCCGTTCGCATCTGGCTGGGAGGCGCCGGCGTGTTTATCGGCGTGACCGGAATTATCCTCGCATCGCTCGTTGCTGCGCTCGGTGCAACGCTTGTGGCGCGAGGGCATCGCAGCGTGTTGAGCGTGCTCGTGTTCAGTCTGGTAAATGCAGCGGTCGCCCTGATCATTTTGGCGCTGCTACCCCCTAACATTCGTGCACACCTCGTAGACCAGTATGCCCATTATCTCTTGCTTGGGCTGAATTTCCTTGGCACTGCGATATCCACTTTCTATGTTCGGGTAGACACCATTCGCAGGGAGAACGCTCGCCTTAACGAGCTCCACAGGCAGATTGTCAGCGCCCTACCTGATGCTCTGAACGTAAAAGATCTCAGCGGTCGGTTCTTGATCGCCAACAATGCGACCGCGCAATTGATGGGTGCCCGATCAACCTCCGAAATGATCGGCAAAACAGATTTCGATTATTACAGTCGGGAAGATGCGACTGTATTTTTGTCTGACGAGCAGCAGTTTATCGCCAATCCGAAGCCCACTTCTCTGGAGCAACAGTTTGAGCGCGCCGGGGAAACGGTGTGGCTTCACACCATTAAGGCTCCATACTTCGATGACGATGGGCAGCTCCGTGGCATTGTCAGTCACACGGCAGACGTAAGTGCTCAGAAGTTGCTTCAGGCAGAACTTGAATCCACCCGGGTTCTTTTGCAAACGGCAACCAACGAGATGGCGGACGGGTTAGCAATGTTTGATGGGGACGGGCGGCTTGTCATGTGGAACCGCCACTATCTCTCGATCTTCCCATATGTGGATGAGCGCACTTGCCGAGGGCGTACGCTCGGAGAACTTTTAACCGCAGGTGTGCTCAGTGGCGATATAAATCCCGGATGATACCGCGCCCTTGGCCTGGGTCGAGGAGGAAGTCCACCGCAGTGAGACGGCAACAGATTCTGAACTTCAACTGAGCGATGGCCGGTGGGTATGCAAGTCGATCAGCATGCTCGAAACTGGAGGATGGGTTACACTTTACTCGGACATATCCGAGCAAAAGGCGGCAGCGCAGCTGCTAGAGCGCCTTGCCACTCGCGATAGCCTAACTGACCTTGCCAATCGACGGGTGTTCGATCGCACCTTAGAGACCGTCTTCGACACAGCCAAAAAGACAGCTGAAAACTTGTCGCTGATGATGATTGACGTCGATCATTTCAAGACATTCAATGACACCTATGGGCATCCCGCAGGCGACAAAGCGCTCCAACGGATTTCGGCAGTGCTTCAGGCTTCATGTCGCGCTGGGCTTGATCTGGTGGCGCGCTACGGTGGCGAGGAATTCGCGGTAATTTTGCCAGGCGCATCCTTGGAAGAGTGTTCGGCGATTGCCGAACGCATGATCGTGGCTGTTCGGGACTTGCACATTCCCCACGCTGCGAGCCCCAGCTTTGAGATCAGGGTATCGATAGGCGTTGCCGAAATGCGTGACGACATGGTCAACAGTCGAGAGCTGGTAGAACGCTGCGATCAGGCCTTATATGAGGCGAAATCCGCCGGGCGCGATACTGTGAGGTCATGGGCAGGTGCGCAACTCTCGGACCGCCAGTCACGCCGAGTGTCAGCCTGAAATTTGAGCGATGGAAGCATTGATGATCTATTAACCATATGCTCATATTATGCCGAGCATCAAAAAGAGGCGAGGTCGAAAATGAACATGCTGGCTCTCAACGTTATGCCACTCAGTTTTACCGGTCCTCTAGAGAGTGATCTGGAGCGGACAGCATCCGTCTTCTCAACCCTGGCAAACTCAATCAGGCTCGCCATTTTTTGCCGGATAATCGAGCGGGAATGGTCAGTGAACGAACTGGCTGATGACATCGGCCTCAGCCAATCCGCGCTCTCTCAACATCTACGTAAGCTGCGAGACGCCAAAGTGGTGAAAACGCGCCGCGACCGGCAAACCGTCTATTATCGCTGTGATGATGCCAGGGTTCTCGACCTGTTGACCCAAACTGGTCTTATCGGCTCTCCCTAGTCTCAAGCCGTTGAGCTGGTCAGCCGGCGGTCAGGTGAGAAAACCGCCTCAAGCATCCGCATCCAGCTCACGCGAGCTTCAACGTCGCGGTAAAGTGCGTTCCACCTTGCGCCTCGAAACTGAACTTGCCTGCAAGCTGTCTGACAGCACCGTCAATCAGCCGCGTTCCTGTTCCAGACTTAACAGTTGACGGGTCGAAACCTGCACCACGGTCAGAAATTGTAAGGGTTGTTGTGCCGTCCGCGAATGGTGCCGACAAACCGATGTCGAGATCCCCTGCATGGTTGGACGGATATGCGTATTTGACCGCATTCGTGACAACCTCGTTCACGATCAGCGCGAAGGCCGTGGCTTTCTCTGCTGAAACGAGCTGAGGGTATAAATCGTATTTTACCTTAAATCGAGCATCATGAGCGGCAAGCGCTTCGGAGACGACGGCGCGAACAAGCTCACTTGCGTCAATGGCAGCATAGGCATCATGCTTATAGATCTGTTCGTGGACAGCGATCATGGATTTGATCCGGCTGTTCAGTGCGTCGAAGCCCTCTGATCCTCTCATCTGTAGCCGGACGAGCGACACGACTGATTGCAGGTTGTTTTTGACGCGATGGTGGATCTCTCGAAGTAGAAGTTCGTTCGCTTCGAGCGCATCAGCCAGCTGCCGCGATTGCTTCTCTTGAGCGCGCAGAAGGTGTGCGATCCACCAGCCGGCTGTGCCTGCGCCGCCGACGATGACGAGAGCCACCAGGCTCAGCATGAGCAGAGTTTGCCAGAACGAGTGCATAAGAAAGGTGTAATCCGCCGCAGCAACGGCGATGAATGGCGTGCCTTCGACTGTGCGGTAAGCCACTGTGCCATAGAGATACCATTGCAGTTCGAGCCAGGCGTTCGACGAGATGTCGAAGACCTTGCGAATGACGGCATTGCCGGCGCTGATCAGAACGGCGGCCAGGAGCAGCCAGGAAACCCAGCGCCCGATGGCCCCGTTGATCGCGTCGATCAGCCGGGAAACAGCCAACAGGATTGTCATTGTGTTTGTTCTCCCCTTGTCTTTTTGTGCTTAGAGCAAGGGATATCCTATGCCTCCGCAGGAGACGAGAGACTGAGGCAGCGCCTTTGATGTTTTGCGGATGAAGAACCACAAATCGATGAATTTAGCTGCAGCAAGACAAGCGGATAAGCGAGTTGGCACGCTACGGGGAGCTAACCGTGAGAGCGAGCTGAGGAGACCAGATTGGACGCAACCGATCCTAATTCTTCACGATCGCCGACACAAATCTGGGTCGCGCAAAGGCGTGCTGAAGGAAAGTCATCTCCGCAAAGCCCAAATATGCGCTGAAGGCAGCGTTGGTCCCGATCGTCTCCACGAGAATAACCGTCTCCGTCTTCGTCATCGTTGGAAATTCGACTTTTGTCAGATCCTGCTTTGGCAGGGTTTTCCCATCGCCTTTGGTCACGGACCAGGCTGCGGAAACTGACTTCCCGTTCGACGCAATGCTAGAGATGCGGATAGCCTGAGCCGCCGCCCCGCCGTTAAGAAGCCCAGAATAGATGTCGTAGATTTTTGTCAGATACTTCTCATCCACCGTCGTCTCACGCGAAATCAGGTCTGACACGATGTGGGTGCTTTGAACCTGGCGCCAGTACTGGCGGTACAGGTCGAACAGCGTGATGGAGCCGATAAAAAGCAGGATGAGCACCGGGATCAGCAGGGCGAACTCGATCCCGGCTGTACCGCTCTTGTCATGCCAGAGCCGCTTCATTAAATGGCCTCCGTGACGAAAGCAAATCTGGCAGTCAGTCGGAGCCCTCCGGAGGCATCAACCGGAAGGGATAGAGCCACTCCGATACCAGGTGTCAAAACGTTGACGACGACACATGCGCGACCGAAGACAATTTCGTTGCCCTTGCCAGACTTGAAGTTGGTCACCGGAACCGTGTTTTTCACCCGGTCGACGCATGGAGTGGCGTCGGTTGGAATGTCCGCCTTCGTGGCAACAGGTGAGAGCTCGACATTGAGGTTCGCTTCGCAGTCCTTCAGCACGATCGCATGTGCACACACAGCCTTTTTGAAGTCTATGGCGGTGATGGAATTTGCGTTGATTTGCATGGATCGCGCCGTGCGATTGACGGCCGATTCAAGCATCATCGACTGCGTCATCACCCAGCCCATCTCGATTGCTGAAAACAAGAGCGAGAGAAAGAGTGGTCCAACGATTGCGAACTCGATTGCGCTCGCGCCTTCCCGGTTCTTAAGGTATCGTGTCAGACAATGCGGCAACTTAAGACCCGCCCCGATCATTGTGTCAGCCGCAATTTGTTGAGCGTCGTAGAAATGGACTTGAAGGCATCCTCAATCGCGAGCCCACTTACATTGTAGAAGTGCGCAGGCGAACTGGCGCAGCCCGTCATCTGCTTTTGAGCCGTGGCGTCAATCTCAAAGCCGATCGTGAACACAACGATTCCCTTCGACTTGGCTTGGCTGCAGGCAGCCTCAAAACGCTTAACCGCTTCGCCTGACGTGTAATCACGCTTGTTGGAGGGCGCCAGCTTGAAAGGATCCCGGTTAGGGTCGTTGGGGCTGTATTGCTCGGAAATCGCCCCGTCGGTCATCAAGACGATGTATTTGGCCGTCTCACCGTCCTCAAAGGCTACCGGCCGGTCCTTGAACTTCTCGGCCATGGCACCTGCCTTCACAGCGGCTTCGGTGATCTTTTTAGAACCTGGGTCAAGAAGCCAGAAGCCCCACTGCATCGCGTGGTGTGTACCCGTCCCATCATGCATGACCATGCTATCAATGCGGTTCTTGAGGGTTGTCGCATTGTTCGAGTGATAGGTAACCGAGGTCGTTTCATCGGGACACCACCACCAGTTCATGTCCTTCCGGCCATAGTTCCACTGGGTGTAATGCAGCACCTGCGACCGTGTGCTGAAGTTCGGTGCCGACCCACTGTGGTCGGCAGCCGTCAGAGTGAAGCAGGAGCTGTAATTGTGTGTCCGCGGCGTGTTTCCCCTCAGTTTGTCAAAGACTTTCTCGCCGATGTTCACTTGTCCTGCATACGGGACAATGCTGATAGTCGTGTGCTCACGTGTTTCCGCTGTCAGCACTTGATCAATGAAGCTCTTCGCGGCCTTCTTCAGCTTGCCGATACGGTCATTCGTAATCATGGAGCCAGACATGTCGAGCATTAGGGACAGCTCGATGTTTCGCTTGGCTTCACGCGCCTCTGCGACAGCTGACACCTTGAGCTGGTCAATCCCGATAAGCGGCAGGAAATATGTCGGCATGTCATGTTCGGCGACCACTGAAACCTTACGCGCATTCAGTGAGACGTCGCCATTCTTGGTGAGCTTGACCTCATCGCCGAAGTCAAGCGCATTCACGTATTCAGCGACCGTTTTGTCGAAATCTTGTGTCTGAGTTAGAGAAGCCGCGGCAAGCACACCACGATCAACCGCATCCTGCAGTTTAATCCGCAGCAGTTCATGCCGAGCAATGTCCAACGCGCCGCCACATAGGACGATCGGAATCGGGATCGTAAGCGCAAACATTATTGCGACGTTACCACGCTGATCCCTGATGAATGTCACAGATTGCCCCTCTGGCTGATTGGGAGCTTTGTAATTGATAGATATTAAGTTCCGATAAATCGCCACGACCTACCAGCCGGTTAGCGAGACGACACCGTTTGCATCTCACACTAGTTCTTCAAGTCGATGTGGCTTCACCCAGCTGCTGGCGACTTCTACCGGGCCTCGTAACGGCTTCTTGATCTTGCGGCTTCCTTCCCCACATCGTTGCTGCCGGTGGAGGGGAATATTCTCATGCAACACTTTTTCGACATCACCTTTGGTCCCAATCAACTCGCTGTTTTGAACGACGTCCTGGAAGAATGGAGGGAAGCGAACCAGGTGAACGAGGATAGCCCGGGTTTGGAAATTGCAGCAGCTGTCATCTTCAACATGTTTAGAGAAGGGTATCAAACGAAGCCGGCATTGGTGCGAGCTCTACAGCGTCACAAGGGTCTGAAGGAACTTACGTCTACGAGCAGCAGCTCAATTGCGGTATCCGGGACCAAGCATGGGGACCAACGTAGGTCGATAGAATAACAGGAGCAGAATTGAGTTCTGCCAAAGCTTGACCAGACTGAGGGCGCTGCTCTCACAGCGTTTACGAGGATTTCATAAGCTGTCCTTAAACTAGTCTACGAGAACGATTTGCGACTACGTGAAAGAGAGAAGGCTTGTCTGACGATCGAGTCACATCTGAGAGCTATCCGGCCAACGCGTCGACCGCGGAGCTGGAACGTCTGAGGGACGAAGTGGCTCGTCTGCAGCGCCTGGAAGAAGGATGGCGACGAGCGCTTGACGGCTCAAACCAGGCCGCCTGGTCGTTCGATGTGGTCAGGGAGGAGTTCCTATGTTGCAGCAATTGGCGACGGATCCGCGGGATTCCGGACGACGAAGTGTTGCAGATGGACACGGTTCATTGGATCGAGACCGTACATCCCGAAGACCGCAGCCATGTGCTTCAAGCTCTCGAAGACCAGAACTCAGGTCGCAAAGCCTTCAGCGTCTTTCAATATCGTGAAATGCATCGTAGCGGTCGTTGGATCTGGATCGAGAGTCGCGGATCGATCATGGAGTGGCAGCCGGATGGCAAGGCGGCGCGCGTTGTCGGTACCGATGCAGACATCACCGACCGCAAACACTCCGAGCAGAAGCTCGAGGATCTCTCCCGAAAGCTTAATCTCGCGATAGAGGTCGCAGAGATCGGACTATTCGAAGCAGATCTCATTAATGGTCAGGTCGTGAGAGTGGCCTGCCCCCATGGGGTGATCCGGTTGGAATGTTAGTGCATGCTTGGCCTGCTGGCCACCGCTGGCGTTGATGCCGGTCCGTTTTGGCGAGGCCAAACAGAGGATTCGGGAGACGGTGGCCTGTAGCCCAGCGATGAGTGCGGCCGCACGGTGTTGTAGTGACGTCGCCAGTTTTCGATGACGATCTTTGCCTCCTTGAGCGTGTAGAAGATTTCACCGTTGAGCAGTTCGTCACGGAGCTTCGAATTGAAGCTCTCGCAATAGCCGTTTTCCCACGGACTGCCCGGCATGATGTAGGCGGTCTTGGCACCCACCGCCGCGATCCATTCCCGCAATGCCTTGGCGATGAACTCCGGCCCGTTGTCGGACCGAATATGCGTCGGGACGCCGCGCAGGATGAACAGGTCGGAAAGCACGTCGATGACATCGACGGCCTTCAGCTTTCTCTCGACCCTGATGGCAATGCATTCGCGCGTGAACTCGTCGATCACATTGAGCATGCGGATTTTCCTGCCATTGTGTGTGCGATCCTCGACGAAGTCGTAGGACCAGACATGGTTTGGATATTCCGGCCGAAGCCGGACACACGAGCTGTCGTTCAACCACAGCCGACCGCGTTTGGGTTGCCTGTGCGGCACCTTCAGCCCCTCCCGCCGCCAGATGCGTTCGACCCGCTTGACGTTCACGATCCAGCCAGCCTGGTGCAGCATCGCAGTGATGCGACGATAGCCATAGCGGCCATACTGGAGAGCGAGCGCCGTGATGTCGGCGGTCAACGCTGCTTCGTCATCCGGGGTCTTGGCGATCTTGCGCTGCGTCGAACGATGCTGACCGAGAACCCGGCAGGCCCGTCTCTCGGACACGCCCAGTTCCTCGATGACATGATCCACGCAGGCGCGGCGGCGGGCGGGGCTTAGAAGTTTCCCTTGGCGGCCTCGGCAAGGATCATCTTGTCCAGCGTGAGATCGGAAACGGCACGCCGGAGCCGGGCATTCTCGGCCTCCAGCTCTCTCAACCGCTTCACCTGGCCTCCCTTCAAGCCGCCGTATTCAGACCGCCACCGGTAGTATGTAACTTCCGTCACGCCTATCGACCGGATCGCCTCCGCCATCGATTTTCCCTGCGCATTCAACACGTCAACCTGACGGAGCTTCGTGACGATCTCTTCTGCCTTGTGTCTTTTCCCTGCCATTTCAATGTCCTCCTCGGCTCAATAGCCATACTTCAAGAAGGATCACTTTTCAGGGGGCAGACCAGCTCTGACTTGTGAAATTGCGTTTTTCGTGGCAAGGAAATCAGTATGGACGCCACTCTCGTCATAAACGCTCTTGCTGAGCCGCGCCGTCGCGAAATCTTGCGCATGGTGCGCAATGCCGCTTGCTCCGCAAACGAGCTTCGGGATGCCCTCGACATTACGCAACAGGCCGTGTCTCAACATCTTCACATTCTTGAATCGGCTGGCCTGGTCAGGGCGGATCGTCCCGGCCGTGGCCGGCGATATACGCTGGCGGCTGATGGTATCGATGCTCTCGACAGGTTCCTGAGCGAGCTTTGGCCAGACGGGTTGCAAAGGCTGAAATCCGTCTTGGAGGCCAAGCGTGACAGTTGAACCCTTTCGCCACTCTATTCTTGTCCATGCAAGGCAGGACGAGGTTTTCCGATACTTCATCGAACCCGAAGCGATCGTCGCGTGGATGGGAGATGAGGCATCGGTCGATCCGCAGCCAGGCGGCATTTTCCTGCTAAGGTTTGACGACAAGATTGTCGAAGGCCGATATGTTGAAGTCACTCCTCCCAGCCGGCTCGTCATCGGATGGGGCCGGCAAGGATCGGCATGCTTTCCTCCGCATGCAAGCAGGCTGGAAGTCATTCTCGCAACAGAAGATACCGGCACGCGCGTAACCATTGTTCATCACAGCTTACCTGTTGAGGAACAGGTGCGCCATGCCTTGGGCTGGAAACATTACCTCTCCCGTCTCAAGAAGGTTGCAGCAGGACATGATGTAGAAATCCACAGCGTGCCTTCCGAGTTGACGCAGGGCGTAGACGAATAGGCAGTTCGGTCGCGTGTCGCGGAAATCCTGACTTTTCATTGGAAATATTGCGAGCTGAAATCGCACTCAAATTCGTGTCGCAAATTTCGGTCGTGAAGGTCCGCCTGAAGCGGATGACTTTTGCGACAGCGTTTTGCCTAGCGTCACTTTTGGGTGCGCCCTAAAGTGATATTCAAATGTGACGCGCATGGAGTGTAACAAAAGGGTGCATTTTCGATAAAAGTGACGTTACACTATAGGAACCACCCTAATGTTACAGAATCGATATGGCCCGCATCGGATACGCTCGCGTCAGCACCACAGATCAGGACCTCGATATTCAGAACGAGCGTCTGAAGGCCGCAGGTTGCGAAATCATCCGCTCGGAAACCGGATCAGGGGCGTCCCGAAAGGGGCGCTCCGAGCTGGAGACCATCATGCAGTTTCTGCATGCGGGCGACGAGCTGGTGGTTCTGCGACTTGATCGGCTCGGCCGTTCCACACGCGACGTTCTCAATCTCGTTCATGAGCTTGACGAAAAGGGCGCGTCACTTCGCATTCTTGAGCCCGAAGTTACGACGACCGGAAGTATGGGCCGAATGGTCATCACCATCCTCGGCATGGTCGCGGACATGGAACTCAAGTTCATCAAAGACAGGCAACGAGCCGGCATCGACGCGGCAAAAGCAGACGGCATCTATACGGGTAGGAAAAAGAATGTCGATGACGCGGAAATCCGCAGGCAAATCGCGGCTGGCGCAACGAAAGCCGCCGTTGCGCGTGAGCTGAACATTTCCAGGATGACTGTCTACCGCGCCTTGAAAGGTCAAGGTTCGGAGTCAGCTTCTACGTGACTGCACGTTCGCTATCCGTTCCTTGAGTTGGCCAAAATCGCAGCTTCGGGCCGACTGGGCCTGGTCGGTCAGAAGCTCCGCGAGTTCGTCGCGCCGCTCCATCGGCAGCACTGCGGCAATGGTGTCGAGTTCGGCGACGCGCCTGGCTACTGGAGTCTGTTCAGTCCCCATGCGCAAATGGCCCAAGGACGGTCAGACCTTCCTTGCGAGCCGCATTGGCGAGCTTCCGGTCCAGGGTTGCCAAAGGCAAATTCCTGTTGAGTGTTAGGGAGAGATAGGCTGCGTCGTAGGCGCTGATGACATGGCTTGAGGCCAAGAGCAGGATCGCGCTGTCGCTGCCAATCCCGGCATCGTCAATCGGCAATCTGCGCAGCCGTTCCATGGAGATCAATGCTCCACCCGTTCCGAGTCGGCCTCGGCGTTCGGACATAGCAAGGATGTTGCGAACCTCGAACCAGAACAGAGACGGGGCGATGCAGGCATCCGATATTGTCGCGATCACCGAGTCGGCGGAATCTGTGAATTCTTCTGGAATCAACCAGGCGATTGCCATCGAGGCATCGATCACAAAATCCGTCACCGGCGCCCCTCGTCGCGCCACGTCATGATCTCCTCATGCGTCACCGGATGCATCTTGCTGCGCGCGGCTCGGACCTCTTCGAGCAGAATCTGCCGATCGGTCTCCTTGCGAATGCGCGAGAGCCGCACAATCGGATCGTTGCCCCGCGCGATAATCACGTCTTCGCCGGCCTCGACACGGGCCAACAACTCCGACAGATGCGCCTTGGCTTCTGAAATCTTGACGGTGGTGCTCATCGGACGCTTTCTCCAACTCGGATTTCCACATCCTAGGCACTGTCTTGGGGGTTGGTCAACCTAACAGACTCGCACAACTCCGATAAGGGTTACTTATCGATGGTTAAGCGCTCAACGAGCAACCGTACCATGTGAGGAATAGTAATATTGATATAGAGTTCTTATAAGAAATCATTTACCATGATTTCAATGGCTTACGATCTCGCGAAAATCAGCATGACAGCATTGCTGGAGGTAAGCGGGGCTAATCCGGTGGCAGTGCCCGAAAACAAGCCGATCCGTGGGCATCTGGTTGTCTGCCGAAGTGCCGATTGGCATGGTGGGGCTGACGATCAACAGGAGAGTGGGGCGGAGCAAATGCGGCAGATCGATATCGATAGTCTGGACGAAGCAACCCTCATCGAACTCAACGCGCGCATCGTCGAGCGTCTGCAGTATTTGCATCACCAGCGAACCACCGCGGCCCTTCAAGAAATCAGGGTCGGAAGCGGCGTGGAGTTTGAAGGCCCTGGCGGTGTTTTGGTTCGTGGTGTCGTCATCCGCCGCAACAAGAAGACGGTGACGGTGCATGCCGCTGATAACCGTCAATGGAATGTATCGCCGACCCTGCTGAAACCCACCGGCGTCCACGTGCTCGACACCGCGGGTCAGATCCAGTCCGACGACGGCAAGGTCGTGTCCTTCCCAAAGCCAGAACGTCGGTGATGCGCTCAGGACCGGGCAACGATTATGGTGGCCAGTGGAGGAATGGCTGGGAGCGATGTGCCGATCGCCAGCCGATCGCCCAGATAGTGCCAGAACGACAGGCCGAGCTTCTGGCAGGTCTTCGAAAGGCCCAGCATGCTGTCGCGCGCCTGGCGGCCGTTTCTGCTGACCGTGCCTCCGGAAATCTTCCGCTTGATGACAAAGCCACGCAGATCGCGCTCCGACGCATTGGTATGAAGCGGGATCTCCGGCCGCTCAAGAACCATGAGCAGCTCCGGCTTGCGACGCCTCAGCCGAAACAGCAGTTTGTCGAGATCGCTGTAGCCGGTGCGGATCGAGAATATCCGGTCGAAGCGAGCCCGCAGGCCCTTGGCCATAGCTGGGTCAGGCCTTCGTCGATAGGCTTTGAGAGCCCTGTAGAAGTGCCAGATGAGCTCGCGCAGGGTCTCGACGTGCTTCACCTGGCAGGGCGTGGCCGGCATCAGCTTTTGCAGCAGCCGTTCCGCATGCACCCAACACAGCGCGTGGGTACCAACCCGAAACTGCCCG
Source organism: Rhizobium rosettiformans (assembly GCF_016806065.1). Taxonomy (NCBI): domain Bacteria; kingdom Pseudomonadati; phylum Pseudomonadota; class Alphaproteobacteria; order Hyphomicrobiales; family Rhizobiaceae; genus Rhizobium; species Rhizobium rosettiformans. Next base: position 8,034 of record NZ_CP032408.1, on the reverse strand, counting down.
GCATCATCGGAGACGATCACCGCGTTTCCAACCAGGCCATGATGGCGGATGGCGCCCCATATGCCGGCCTCAGCGAACGGCCGAAGCGTCTCCGTGTCGAAGATGTCGATGCCATGTTCGGCGAGATGCTGGAGGAAGGGCACCTGATTGGCAAACCTCAGCGGTTTATGGGTGTTCAACCGGGCAGCAAGGGCAGGGTCGACCTGCCGGTCTTCCAGCAGCGCGAAAGCGGCGTCGTTGAGAACATAGTCCTGGTAGTTGCCGCGCAAGAGGGCGAGGAAGTTCAGTCGCGACTTCGAGGACGCCGTGCGAAAGGCTGTGAAATGCTCGCCGCCAATATGCGTCGTATGGAAATTGCGGTTGGCGTGACGGGCACCGGTGTCGTCGACGGTCACGTAAGGCGCAGACACAAGGCCGGCATGCAGCACGGCGGCATCCTCGGCGTGGAAACCATCCAGCCTCTCTGTCAGGAACCGCACCACCTGGCGTTTGGAGATCTCGACACCGACGTCGTTGAGCAACGTCGTCATTCGCTGCGTCGTGACCTGCCCATGCGCATGCAGCATCAGACAGAACCGTCGCAGATTGGGTCCAAAGCCACCCCTTATCCCCGCAGGCAGCTGTGCTGTGATGGTGTCCCCCTCTGGCGTCACCCAGCACTCCCGCCGGTAACGAACCACCTCGACCTTGAGCACCAGATCCCGGACGAAGCAGTCCTTGTAGCCCTTGAATCGCGATCCGGGCGGTACACTGGCAGGCAGCACCTCTTCACGCGTCACCCGCTTCGTGTCGTTCTTCGGCCCTCGCGGCCGGGGCGCCGGATCCTTGCCCGAGAGCGGCTTGTCACCCGTCGCTTTCTCCATGCCCGACGGTCTGAAGGGTGGGCGGGGCGGCAGATTTTTCAGGCGCGCAATCTCGTCGCGCAGAAGCTGGTTGTCGATCTTAAGCCGGGTGTTTTCCAGCCTGAGCTGATCGTTCTCATCGCGAAGCCTCTGGTTTTCAGCTTCGAGCTTCTCAATCCGGGCGTCTGCCCGATCAGCACGCTCCACCAGGCCGGTCACGAGCTCTCGCAGCGCCTTCAGCGACAGCGTGTCGGCATGCTCGACCATGGGCAGGCGGCGCTTCGTCATAACGGGAGTGAATCATGAATTACCGGAAACAGGAATCTGGAGGGTTCTGTGAGGTCCGGCCGCTGAGCGTGCGGCATTCACTGACCGGACCTCATTGAAGCCGGATTGAACGAAGGCGCGGGTTGTTTTGCGCTATGGGGATTTCGCCGCTGCGGTCGATGGCGTCTGGTGGGGTCGTGCCTCAAAGAACCGCGTTGATTGATGAGGCAGGAGAACCAAAGCGGCATACAGGATGTTTTGGGGTGCCCTGTCGGCGGGTTGAGATGGCTCTGACACCAGGCGCCGGTTCTTTTTATGTGCCACCGGCGTAATCGGCCAAAGCGTGGCTCCCGCGGCCGCTTGACATGCCGACGCTGATCGCTGGACTGATCGAATTCCGGGCATAGTCATGAACTGTCGTCCCATGCTGGTCGGCAGACAGGCTGGAGTGGGGTCCACGCGCCTATGATTGTCATGGCTCCACCGCAACAGGGGCATCGGTGTGCCACAGGTGTTGGCCCTGCCTCCGGTTCTTCGACCTGCTGTTCTGGCGGCGGGACGTTGAGCAGCCTTCGGCACAGGTCCAGCTTCACTTGCCGATGACCATTGGCAAGCAGACCGTAATGTCGAATGCGATGGAAGCCGTCCGGCACGGTGTGCAGCAGGAAACGACGGATGAACTCGTGCGCATCGAGTGTCATCAGCTTCTGGACGCCGCCGGTTCGGTAATCCTTCCATCGAAAGGTGACGCGGTCACCGTCCATGCTGACGAGGCGGGAATTGGAGATGGCGATGCGATGGGTGTAGCGACCTAGATAGGCCAGCACCTGTCCGGGTCCTGCAAATGGTGGTTTTGCATAGACGACCCATTCGATACGGCGGGCCGCTTTAAGGGTTCGATTGAAGGCAGCCGGATCAGCCAGGCCGGCAATGTCGCCGAAGAACTGAAGCTGGCCGAGCTCGAAGGCCTGCTTCAAGTGTTCGAGAAACAGCCGCCGGAACAGGCGGGACAAAACGCGCACGGGCATGAAGAAGTTTGGCCTGAAAGCAACCCATCTGGATCGCTCGACAGACAATCCGCCGCCCGGCACGATGCAATGGACATGCGGGTGATACTGCAGGTTCTGGCCCCAGGAGTGCAGCACCGCGATGAAGCCAATCTCGGCACCGAGATGTCTAGGATCGGCCGCAAGCCTGCGCAGCGTCTCGGCGACGGCGCGAAACAGGATGGCATAGACCGCCTCCTTGTTCTGGAAGGCGATTGCCGCAATCGCTTGCGGCACGGTGAACACGACGTGGAAGTAGCCGATCGGTAGCAGGTCTGCCTGCCGCGCTGCAAGCCAGTCGCGGCTTGCCTGTCCCTGGCATTTTGGGCAATGCCGGTTGCGGCACGAATTGTAGGCGATGCGGAGCGTGTCACAATCCTGGCACTGCTGGACATGGCCGCCGAGGCGCGCGGTCCGGCACATCTCGATGGCGCTCATGACCCGACGTTCGACACGCCCGAGATGAGCGTCGTGTGTTAGACGATATCGTTCCCCGTGGCGGCGAAAGATGTCCGCCACCTCCAGTCCCGCCACCATGGCGAGACGTCCTCAGCCCGGCGGCACCACCTCCAGCGTCAGGCGGTCGAGGGGGCTGGTCGTGCTGCGGATCAGCCGATTGGAAACCTTCGTGTAGCGGGCCGTGGTGGACAGATTGTTGTGGCCGAGGAGAACCTGGATGATCCGAATATCGGTTCCGCTTTCCAGAAGATGGGTGGCAAAGCTGTGACGAAGTGTATGCACCGTCACCCGTTTGTCGATGCCAGCGGCAGTCCGCGCCGAACGGCAGGCCGAGTGCAAGACTTGGACACTGATCGGCATAGTCTCGTCCCTGCCCGGAAACAGCCAGAACTGCGGTCGTGCTAGTTTCCAATAAGCGCGAAGGATGCCCAGTAACTGTGCCGAGAGCATCACGGTTCGGTCCTTGCCGCCCTTGCCATGCTCGACGCTGATGACACCTCGTTCACTGTCGATGTTGCCGACTTTAAGACTGACAGTCTCTGAGGCGCGCAGCCCTGCCGCATAAGCCGTCGTCAGTGCTGCTCTTGTCTTCAGGCTTGGTATCGCTTCGAGAAAGCGCACGATCTCGTCGCCATTCAATATCGTCGGCAGCTTGGATGGCGTACGGGGATAGGCGATGCGCTCCGGTATATCATCATGCCCAAGGGTGACGCCAAAGAAGAACCGCAGCGCACAGACCGTCTGGTTCAAGGCCGGCCATGACAGGCCCGTCGACACCAGATGCACCTGAAAGGCGCGCACGTCTTCCAGTCCAAGTCGGTCTGGCGATCGCCCGAAATAGCGCGAGAACTTCGTCACCGCATGCAAATAGGATCGCTGCGTCGCCGGCGACAGGTTGCGGATTGTCATGTCCTCGATCATCCGCCGGCGTAGAGGGCTCATCTTACTCATGATAATCTCCCGTTCAAAGGTTGGCCAAAACAGCCAATCCTTCAAACCAGAGACACGCCATGCAAATCAGACGCCCCAACTGCCGCGAAAGCGGCTTCGTTCAATCCCTCGTGCCACCGGATTTGCTCCAGGTACTGTTGCGGCCGATGTCCGAGGCTGGGGTCGCTCTTGCTCGTCTCGATGAGCGCATTGCCCGCTCTCCCGTCGGCCACGGCCTTCTCGAGCGCTCGCATTTCCTCGACGCGCATGCCTCGCTCTGGGTCGACGGTGAACTCGTTCATCTCGAAGACCTCGTTCTGCATGATGCGCTCCGGGACATCCGTGCCCCCACCCACGAACTCACCATCGCCCGTGACATCCTGAGAACCCGCCGACGCATCGCCGCCCATCCCGCCGCCTGGGCGCTCTCAGGTCCCGGCCTCGCCTCCCTCCGCGGGCGGGCGTTGCCCGCGGCATCATGGGGTGAGGACGGGGAGGGGATGCCGGAGGGGAATGTCGAGCCGACCGGTGCTCCGGCCGGGGTGGGGGAGGTGGAGGACGAAGTTGAAGACGGTCTGGGTGACGCGTTTGCCGCGATCGATGCGGTAATTGCCCGCTCGGAAGCGGCTATTGAAGAGGCGAAGAAGCCGGGCCGTGTCAAAGACGCTCCGGAAAAAGATCCGTTCGTTTATGACCTTGACTGGGATGAGGATGAGCGGCTGGAGGAGTGGCAGGCCGTGCTGGCTCGCGCCCAGGATCTGCCACCGGTCCTTCAGGCGATCGTCGCCCTCGATGCGTGGAATGAGATCTCCGTCCTCCAGCATGCGCCTTGGCTCGGGCGTTTGCTCGCCTCCTCGGTCCTTCGCGAGGGTGGCGTCACCACTGGCGGTCATCTCGCGGCGATCAATCTTGGGCTCAAAGCGATCCCTGTCGATCGGCGCCGGCATCGTGACCGGCAGACGCGGTTGCTGGCGATAAGTCGAGCGCTGACGATTGCCGCTGAGACGGGGCTGAAAGAGCATGACCGGCTGGTGCTGGCGTGGCAGATGATGATGCGCAAGCTTGAGGGACGGCGGACATCGTCCAGGCTGCCGGAGCTGGTCGAGTTGGTCATGGCGCGGCCGTTGATCTCGGCCGGGATGGTGGCGAAGACGCTCGAGGTCACGCCTCAAGGAGCGAGGCGCATCGTGCAGGAGCTCGATCTTCGCGAGATGACGGGCAGGGGGAGGTTTCGGGCGTGGGGGATCTTGTGAACCCGGATTGACCTCACAGTTGTCGGTGAGGCTTGGGCCGATCGTCGATCCGAATCTATCTCTGTTTCTGTGCGGGAATTTGGCACTCAGCGTGTTTTCGTCTTCGGCCGACCCGACGGCTTTAGGGGCCCGCCTTTCGATGCACTAGCGTCGTTGGCGTGGCTTTCAACGCGGTCGGTAGTCCGGCTCTTAGGCGCACGCGGGGGAGCCACCGTTCGGTTCGTCAGCGCCTGCAGTTTCTTGACGTAGTGAGCGGCCGCGGGGGCCCACTTGTCGTAATCAGCGCGGTCGCGGGACGATTTCTCGTACCGTTCGTTCTGGTCCGCCAGATTGCGAAGCGTCATGCGCAATTCTGTGGTGTGTTCATCTTCGGACGAAAATTGCGATATAAGCCTTTCAAGCATCCGCAGCCCATCGACGGCGACTGGCACCCCTTCCGGATTGTAGTTGCTTGCATCGGCGGCCGCTTGCTGGTCGGTGAGAAACTCCGACCATGTCCGGGCGAGACCTTGTTCCATGGGGAGCGGTATCCCCGATAACATCATCGACAGGCTTGCAAGCTTTTCCGGGGCCTGGTCGAGCCAGCGGTCAATGGTTGGAACAGCGACCTGTCCGGGCGTGCGTGTAAAAACCGCGCGGGCGTCAGCAGCGATCGTCGTAATCCTGCCCGGCACTCCGTCAACGGCGTTGGCAACCTGCATCTGCAGTTCCCGCAGTTCGGCAACATTGATCGGCCACCAGTGCTTAAATTCCTGGGCTCGGTAGTAGCCGATGCAGTCAAGAAGATTACGGCTGCCCGATCCGTCAGATCGCCATTTGAACTGAATAAAGCAGAAGGAGGCGAAGTCCTCCTTCGACCCATCTGCGGTAAAGTCGCGCGTCGGATCGATCAGTGTCGCTATGCCGCGGGATGTGGATTTGTTCTGCTTCAGCAACGCGATCAGCCGGTTCATCTGATTGAACTTGCCGGCGAAGCGCTCCAGACGTGTTCCATGGATATACGGGATCCGTTCTTCCAGGACGGATCTTGAAAGTTGCCACCACGACACAAGGCTTTGGACCCAATCTTGCCCAAAATCGCCCGGCTTTTCGCCGTCCGGATCCGGGTAATTGTGAGGAAAGGGCAGCTGTTTTGCCCTCTCGTCGGTCTTTGGCCCTTCGAGGTCAAGGTGGACGATAAGCATGCCTCCCTGCGCCTCTTCGTGAGCAGCGCGAACCGCGCGGGAATAGACCTCATCGATGTCGTTTCCGGTGATGATGACCGGGCCACCGCCGACGGTGTGATTGGTCCGCCAGACTCGCCCTTTCAGGCGAGGTCCATCCTCCAAATTCAGGCCGCGCACCGCTAAAGGAATGGTTTCAACTTCGACTTCCGGCGCTCCTGGCATGCCAGACAGTCTGATGAGGCGGAGCGGCGAGTCTCCGCGTCTGATGTCAAGGGCGCCGCCGGAGATCACCATCATTCGGTGCGGTTCAAGATTGAGCGGACCGTCATTCGGATAGATGTAGTCGTAGGTGAGATTTTCGACATGCTTGTGCCCGTGCACGACGATGTCGATCTCGTTTTGGCGTAGAAACGCTCTTAGAAGACTGAGATTGGTGATGTCTGCGAACGGCCGAAACTCTTCGCCAACACTCGGCGCGATCAGATGATGATGTAGCGCGACGATCCGAAGTGGCCGGACCTTGGGATTCTGCTGGCCGATCAGGTTGCGGACGAAATCAAGCTGTTCAGGGGACACGCGCGCAATGTCTGCGGATGCAAGTTTCTGCAATTGCGGCAAAATCAGTTCATTGTATGCCTGTTCGAATTCCGCCGGATCAATCTTCTTATCGAATCGATTCTGCAGGGCGGGAAGCAAGCCCGAGACCGCTTTAGACGGGGTCAAGGTCGTCTGTGCCCAGTGACTTGAATTCAGCGGATAGATTTCGAATAGTTTGTCCGGATCTTCAAACCGGTGCTTTCTAGCATCTCCATTTTCCTCGCCGTCAATCCACGGAGTGATCGCTCCATTGTCGCGCCAAGTCTTCATGAACTCCTTGAAACGTTCCTTGTCGTCAACAGGAAGTTCACGGTTAACGTCGTGATTACCCGGCGTGGCAACAATGTTGTCTCCCCGAACGCCGCAGATCGCCAGATGTTTGAGGAGCTGTTCGCGCAGTTCCTGATGGCCGCCCGCGGAATTGCGGTCTTGGGCATCGCCCGTGAAGATCACGGCGTCCAGTGTTTCCTTTCGCTCCTGAAGGCGCTTCGACAGAAGCTCCAGGGTCAAGCCAAATATCTCCTGCCGCGAATCCTGCTTCAGACCCGTGACCGTGACCTTGTGATCGTGAAAGAGCGGGCTTGCCTCAACTTCAAAAAAATGTGGATCAGTAACATGGAGAATAAGAGCTTTAGCCATTTAGAAGACAACCTTTTCGGGACGCATCGCCGGACTAAAGCGGTCGCACCACCTCTTCCAGACGGCGCGGAGCATCGGATCGTTACAGCCGCTCTCGGCCGCAAATTGGGCGTCGACCCAGCCATTGCGACGGGCAATGTCAGCGGCGGCGATGAGAAGTAGATCTTGATGCCCATCGGGCAGGAGCCGGTCGTCGATCAGCACACGAATTTTGCGATCGTCAAGTTCTGGATCGCTCAGACGATCGAGCAGCGCCTCGACATCCTGGAGTGCTTCGAACGCTTCCTTTCGCGGCAAGCTTATCGAAGTGCGGGACCGCGGGGTGGGGCCAGCTGCGATCGAGAATGTCTCGCGATCTGCTTCATATACATGCAAGCTGTTGCAGATATGTGTGTAACCACCCAGACCGATCCCTAGGCACCCTGCGATGAATTCCTGCAGCAAGGTGAACTGGACAAAGTTATACGGCGTGCCGCGATTGAGATCGTTGCTTCTCAGGACCTGAAGCCAATGAAGCGCGTCATGCTTCACGCGCAGGAATGAGCCAGCATTGCAAGGGACGTCGAGCGATCGGGGACGGCCATCTTCGAAGGGAAGATCGTCTCTTGCGCTCCAAATCTGCAGCGCGACCTGGCGTGTAGAGGGATTGCTATTCAGGGCGTCGATCGCTTGCTCGACTTGATCGACACCAAAATGCTTGCGGAGCCGGTACCCATAGGCACCATCATACGTTGCTGTTTGGCCCGCGAACTTTGGAAGGGATGGATTCCACCGATTGACAAGGCTGGCATCGTTTCTACCGCTCAGGATCCAGAAAGCTTCCACGATAGCGAAG
>NZ_CP032407.1 GCF_016806065.1 Rhizobium rosettiformans | reverse complement strand
ATCCGGACACTCAACGGCTTGGTTGCGCCGACGTCTGGTTCGATCACTTCTAACGATATTGGTGCTCTGGATGCGGAAACTAAGCTTCGCATTCACCGAAGGCGAACTGGGATGATATTCCAGCAGCACCAACTCATAGGGCGCTTGAGCGCGCTCGACAACGTCATGACGGGCCGCCTGGGCTACCACTCTGGCTGGCGTACGTTGTTCCCTATGCCGCGTTCGGATCGAAGGCTGGGGTTGGAATGCCTTGAACGCGTAGGCCTTCTTGATAAGGCTCTCGTCAGGGCGGATCAACTATCCGGCGGTCAGCAGCAACGGGTGGGCATTGCGCGCGCGCTGGTCCAGAAGCCCCAACTGGTCCTTGCAGATGAGCCCGTTGCAAGTCTGGACCCTGAAACGGCTGTCGAGGTCCTGTCGCAGCTTCGCGAAATATGCACAGCCGACGGCATCACTGCTGTGATCAGCCTTCATCAGATCGATCTAGCTCGCCGGTTCGGCGACCGGGTCATTGCTATGCGCGACGGGGAAGTGGTTGCGGACGCCGCTGTCGACGAACTGACCGATCAAATGTGTGCGTCGATCTACCGCAGCGCCCCAAGAAATCCGACCACAACACAAGATTTGTCCAACTACGAGTATGATCAACCTTTAGCTGCCATGGAGGCCGCATTATGAAGAAGCTTCTGTCCCTCGCATTCCTCGCCGTTCTTGGCTGGAGTTCGTTGGCGCATGCTGGCTCAAATCCAGAGACATTGCGCGTCGCGTTGCTACCGGACGAGAACGCCGCCACTGTCATCAAAAACAATCGTCCTCTCGAGGAGTATCTTGAGAAGACACTCGGTCGGGAGATTGAACTGATCGTAACGACCGACTACTCGTCAATGATCGAAGCGATGCGTTTCGGCCGGCTTGAGTTGGCTTATTTCGGGCCGCTCTCTTACACGCTCGCGAAAACCAAGGCTGATATCGAGCCTTTCGCAGCACTTATGAAGGATGGCGAAACTACCTATCGCGCTGTAGTTGTCGCCAATGCAGAGGCTGGCATCGAAAGCCTTGAAGATGCAAAAGGGAAAAAGGTCGCGTTTGGGGACGTGGCTTCCACCTCAAGCCACCTTATCCCGAAATCTATGCTGCTTAAGGCCGGAGTTGAGGCTGGAAAAGACTATAGCGAGAACTTCGTAGGGTCGCATGATGCCGTGGCTATTGCAGTGCAGAATGGCAATGCTCAGATTGGCGGACTTTCGTTGCCCATCTACAATTCAATGGTCGCTCGTGGCACCATTGATCCTAAGAAAGTTATCGCCCTCGCCGAGTCCGATCCGTTCCCGCAGTACCCCTGGACCATGCGGTCGGATCTTGACACTTCGTTGAAAGAGGCGATCACCAAAGCCTTCATCGACCTTAAAGACGAAAAGGTATTGGCATCCTTCAAAGCCGATGGGTTCGCTCCGATCGATGACAAAGCCTACGACGTCGTCCGTGAGCTCGGTAAAGTGCTGAACTTGGACCTGAGTCAGTAAGGCGCGTTCGAGACAGTTTCTCACCTTTCGACGCAGGCGCTGGCCTGCGTCCTTTCTTCCAGGATATGTGATGACACAGCCGTCGGCCGACTACGACTCTATCCTTCAACATCAAAACAAAGCTTGGACCAGAGCTGGCGTGATCGCGTTGGCAATTGCGTGTGTGATCATTGTTAGCAGTTATCACTCCGGTCTTCTTGATCTGGAGCGTCTGGGATCTGGGTTTCCTGCGCTCTGGCAGCTCGGTACGGAAATGTTTCCCCCGGATTTCAACCGAGGCTTGGAGTGGATCAGCCCTCTCATCGACACTCTGGCGATGAGTATAGCTGGGACTGCGATCGCGGTACTGATATCACTTCCAGTTGGCTTTTTCGCCTCAGGGAAAACAGCACCCAACGCTGTCATCTATATGATCTCGCGTGGATTGTTGAATGGTCTACGGTCGATCCCGGAGCTGATTATGGGCATCGTCTTCGTGGCGGCAGTGGGATTTGGAGCGCTCCCAGGCGTGCTGGCTCTTGGTCTTCACTCGGTTGGCATGGTGGGCAAGTTCTTTGCGGAGGCGATCGAGCATTGCGATAATGCGCCTATAGAAGCCGCACGCGCAGCTGGTGCGTCGCCGTTCCAGATCGTGACGCGGGCGATCTTGCCACAAGTTCTACCGCAATTGGCCGATGTGACCATCTATCGGTGGGAGTACAACTTCCGCGCCTCGACAATCCTGGGCACTGTGGGAGCTGGTGGTATCGGTTTCGAGTTGATGACATCCCTCCGGATCATGAATTATCAGGAGGTTCTTGCGATCATGCTCGTTGTCCTTCTGATGGTCACCATCGTTGACCAGGTCGGCGCTCTCCTCCGCCGCCAGCTGCAATAGAAGGATAAATTAAATGCTCCCAAAGGTAGTAATCACCCATCGCGTCCACGAGGAGATTATCTCAAAGCTATCTCCCCACGCTCGTTTAGTTTGCAACGATACTGATGATACATGGCCCCGCGAGAAACTGCTCGCAGAATTGAGCGACGCCAAGGCGATGATGGCGTTCATGCCGGACATGATCGACGCGTCTGTACTCGCGCACGCTCCCGATCTTCAACTTGTGGCATGTGCGCTGAAAGGCTTCGATAACTTCGACATCGAAGCCTGCACGCAGCGTGGAGTCCACGTCACGATAGTGTCCGATCTTCTCACTGACCCGACAGCCGAACTTACAATCGGTCTGATGATTGCTCTTGGGCGGCACATTCTGCCAGGCGACAAGAGCGTCAGGAGGGATTACAAAGGTTGGCGCCCTCGGTTTTACGGCCTTGGGCTGCAGGGCACAGCAATCGGCATTTTAGGGATGGGAGCGATCGGAAAAGCTATAGCACAGCGCCTAAGTACCTTCGGCGCCATTGTGTCGTACTGGGATCGTCAATCCCTGGACAAAGCCGATGAGATCAGACTGAACGTAAAGCCTCTTGAATTTGACCAGTTGATCTCGTCGTCTACCTTTCTTGTGTGTGCACTCCCGCTTTCGGCCGAAACGAAGCATCTCCTCGGCGCTGAACAACTCGCCAAAATGCCCAAAGGAGCACTTCTTATTAATCCTGCACGCGGAAGCGTGGTTGATGAAGAGGCTGTTGTCGCTGCATTGCAGGCGGGGCGCTTGGGAGGCTACGCCGCTGATGTTTATGAGATGGAGGACTGGGCCAGACCCGACCGGCCTGACAAGGTCCACGGGGGTCTCCTCAATCGCGAACATGATTCGATCTTGACACCCCACATAGGCTCAGCAGTGGCGAAGTCGCGTTTGGCTATCGAGCACGAGGCTGCTGACAACATTATAGATTTTGTCCAAGGCCGAAGACCTCGTGCGGCAATTAACGAGGTTCAACTAATTCCTTGATTAGAGAAAGTAATGTTTAGCCTTTCGCATGTCGCAGCATTCATAGAGGTAATCGAAACTGGCAGCTTTCACGAGGCGTCGCGACGGCTTCAGATATCCCAACCGACTGTCTCACATAATGTGAAACGATTGGAGGATATACTAGGGGTGCGGCTGGTCGAGAGGAGGAAGGACAAGTGTGTGCCGACTCGGCAAGGGCTCGTATTCTTGCCATTCGCACGCAGCCTTTTGACCGTCACGAAGAGATCTCTGGACCGCCTGCACAGCGGCCGGATTACGTTGGGTGCCAGTACTAACATCGGTACCTATATTTTGCCAGTCCACTTGAAGCGTTTACAGGATGCTCAAGGCCGGCCACCTGAGGTGGCCGTTGCCTCAAATCCTGAAATCATCGAAAAGCTCTTGAGGAAGGAGATTGATCTAGCCTTTACCGAATGGTGGGACGATCGAAAAGGATATCAAGCCCGCCTTTGGCGGAAGGAAAAGCTGGTAATAATCGTATCCCCACAGCATAATTGGAGGACGCGAAAAACAATTGAAGCGGCAGAGTTATTTCAAGAGTCCCTCATTGGCGGAGAACGTGGAACCGGTACCGGATCCGTGCTCCGCGAGGCCTTCGGCCAAGCGGCAGAGCAATTCCCAATCTCATTCAATGTCGGGAGCACTGAGGCTGTGAAGCATGCAGTTCGAGCTGGTCTCGGCATTTCGATCGTGATGAGGAGCACTGTCCTCGATGAGCTCGCGTCGGGTAGGCTTTATGAGGTTTCTGTTGAGAATGTGGTTCTCGAAAAGTCTGTGTGGGCTGTACATCCCGTACATATGGAGGATGGTTCACCGGAAGCAATCGCGCTTAAGGTTATACTCGATGCGAGCGCCCCTCTGGGTGACCTAGAGCACGTCCACATTACTCGGGGTCATATCCGCAAGATTTGAAGTAGTTGGCGCATTCCTGCGGCTCGAACATGGTAACGGCCTGGCCGACCGCATCCTTTGGTATCGCCGCCTCAATTCCCGGAGTATCCCATACAAGGGGGACAAGATCGGGGACCGCCCGATTTTCGATGCGTAAGGTTCCCTGCTCCATGTCGCGAATATTCGGCCGTCAGACACATAGTTGGTTTCCATGGATCGTTTGTCATAAACGAGGGTTTTTGAGCATGCCATAGCGCATGCCGTCACGCCCCTTGAATGGCGCGATGGAATCTTCTCAAAACTGTTATAGAAACGGTTGTCGCAAAATGCTATGTGTCCAACGACTTTCAAGAACATTTGGATGGCTATGCGGGTCGGGTACGCCAGGGTCAGCACGATCGATCAAAATCCGGAGCTTCAGCTTGAGGCGCTGAGACGCGCCGGTTGCGAGAAGGTGTTTACCGAGCGCGGGTCAGGCGCTCGCGATGACCGCCCGGAATTGGGCCGAATTCTCTCCGACGTGCTTCGCACTGGTGACACGCTCGTTGTCTGGAAACTCGATCGGTTGGCGCGATCGCTAAAGAAGCTCATCGCGACGGCGGAAGAGTTGGAGCGCGCGAAGATCGGGCTCGTGTCCTTGACCGAGAGCATTGATACGACGACGCCGGGCGGCATGCTGACCTTCCATGTCTTCGGTGCGATCGCCCAGTTCGAACGTGCTCTGATCCGCGAACGCACGACGGCTGGACTGGTCGAGGCGCGGCAACGTGGCCGCAAGGGTGGCCGCCCGCCCGCGATGCGCCCGGGCGATATTGCCGCGGCGCGCGCCCTGATGAAGGAAGGCAGCATACCGGTACGCAATATTGCGCAGCGCATGGGGGTTTCTGTTGCAACCCTCTATCGTCATATCGGCAAGAAGGGTGGCTCTCCCAAAACAGTGGAATCCGAGGACGTCCATGGCTGAGCGGAGAAAGCGGCCGCCCGGAGAGGCTCTTGTCGATCTTCGACGCCGATTGTCGCTGCTTTCTCCCCGTGATCCAGGCCGTACCGAGATTGTTGCTCGTGCCGCCGATGCCTACGGCATCTCGATCTGGACCCTGTATCGGGCGCTGCGGGAGTTGAACCGCCCGAAATCCGTACGGCGCGCCGATCACGGAACCTCCCGGATCGCCCCGCAGCCGGAGATGGAAACCTATGCCGAAATCATCGCGGCCCTGAAGATCAGAACGGCGAACCGGAAGGGGCGGCATATCTCCACGGCGCGCGCCATCAAGCTGCTTGAGGAAGACGGCGTGGTGACGCCCGATGGCCTGGTCCGTGCACCGCCCGGCATCTTGAAACGCGCAACGGTCGATCGGCTGCTGCGTGTTTCCGGCCTGGATTATGCGCGCGTCACCCGCCCGGTGGCTGCCGTCCGATTCCAGGCGCGGCGTTCCAACGAACTCTGGCACTTCGACATGAGCCCGTCCGACCTGAAGCAGGTGGAAGCGCCGCTTTGGGTCGAGGAAGGGCGCGGCCGGCCGACGCTGATGCTGTTCTCCGTGGTCGATGATCGCTCCGGCGCGAGCTATCAGGAATACCGCTCCGTCTACGGCGAGGACGCGGAGTCCGCCTTGCGCTTTCTCTACAATGCCTTCGCCGCCAAGCCTGAACCGGAACTGCCGCTTCAGGGGATTCCAACGACCATCCATATGGATAACGGGCCGGTGAGCCGCTCGCGCGTTTTCCAGTCCGTCATGGGTAGCCTTGGTGTCCGGGTTCTCACGCATATGCCCCCGTCGGACAGCGAGCGGCGCACGCCGGCGCGAGCGAAAGGCAAGGTCGAGCGGCCGTTTCGCACGATCAAGGAAGTGCACGAGACCCTCTATCATTTCCACAAGCCGAAGGACGAAGAGGAAGCCAACCTTTGGCTCAGGCGCGCCTTGGTCACCTACAATAACGGCGACCATCGCACAGAGTCTCATGCACGCATCGAGGATTGGCTGCGGCATCTTCCTCCTGACGGGGTGCGGGCGATGTGCTCCTGGGAGCGGTTCTGCGCCTTTGCGCGCGAACCGGAACGACGGACGGTTGCTGGAGACGCGACCGTATCGGTCGAAGGCGCATCCTATGAGGTCGAGCCCGAACTTGCCGGCGAAACGGTGACCTTGCTCTGGGGCCTGTTCGATCAGGAACTGTTCGTCGAGCATGAGGGCAAGCGCTTCGGTCCATTCCAACCTTCGCGCGGGGCGGTTCCCCTCTTTCGCTATCGCAAATACCAGAAGAGCAAGCTCGAAGAGCGGCTCGACAAGGTGGTGCGCCTGGCAGACCAACTTGGGCTCCCCCGCGCCGCGGTCACCGGCGGGGATCGTCCATTGCCTTCGCTGCCCCCGACCACGGCTGGGCTGAGTGTACGGCGGACACCGTTTCCGGAACCCGCAATAGAGACCGCTTATCCAAATGGCCTCGCAGCCCGTGGGGCCATCGCCGACCAGCTCGGCCGGCCGATCGGCGCGATGAATGCCGGTGACCGCGCCTTCATCAATGAACTGCTTGGAGAAACACTCGACAAAAAGATGATCGCGGCCCGTATCCGCGAACGCTTCCAGGCGCGAAGAAAGGAAGAATGATGCTCGCTGACGTTCAATCCAGTTACGGCCTCGACCGGCCTTTCCAAGGGGCCGGCAACTTTGAGACCGAGCATCAGCGCACGATCATCCGCGAGGTGTGTGCGGCCGTCCAGACCGGTCGGCTTGTCGTGGTCTCCGGCCTGGTCGGTTCGGGGAAAACCCACCTTTTGCGCCGCATCGAGGCCGAACTCACCAAAGCCGGCAAGGTCGCACTCGCCAAATCGCTGGCGGTCGACAAGCGGCGCACTTCGCTGCCATCGCTCATTGAAGCCCTGTTCTACGACTTGTCTCCCGGCGATCGTGCGCAGGTCAAGATCCCCAAGCAGGCCGAGCGCCGGGAGCGCGACCTGCGCGACATCATGAAAAAAGGCAAACGGCCGATCGTCCTCGTGGTCGACGAGGCCCATGACCTGCACCACAAGACCTTAACCGGCCTGAAGCGACTGATGGAGGTGGTCGCCGACGCCGGCGTGCTCCTTTCCGTACTTCTTGTCGGGCATCCCCGGTTGCGCAATGATCTGCGCCGGCCGCAAATGGAGGAGATTGGCTACCGCACGACCATTTTTGACTACGAGGGGATCGGCTCCGCGCGCCGCGACTATGTTGCCTGGCTGCTTGGCGCCTGTGCGGCCGAAGGCGTAAAGGTTGGCGAACTCCTCGAGGAAGAAGCCATCGACCTCATCGCCGAACGTTTGCGCACGCCGCTTCAGATCGAGATGCATCTCACCCTCGCATTCGAGCAGGGCTTTCGCCTCGGCGCCAAGCCGGTTACCGCCGAAATCGTCGAGCAGGTCCTGTCCCGCGCCATCGACGATCTCGAACCGACGTTGACCCGAAATGGTTACGATGCGACGGCTCTGGTCACGCACCTCAATGCTCGGCCGTCGGATATCCGCGCCTTCCTGGCGGGCACCCTTGATCCCGAATATTCCCGTCAGCTGACCGAGCAACTACGACAGGCAGGCGTCCCGGTTTGACCATGCCGTCGCTGGCAATTAATCTGAGCACGTGGGGGATGTTTGCAAGCAGACCCGGATGTTTGCGAGCACATTGGCAAAGAGCGTGAGCACGACGCCCGCTCCATTGTCAGATAATTCGAGCAGAAAATGCCGATGTTTGCGAGCAGAGGCGCTTATGTTGGCAAGCCGCTACAAATAACCATTATCCTTCAGGAACTGGTCGATTGCGGCCTTGACGATCACCGTCATTTTTAAGTCGTTTTCAGAGGCTGCGCGCTCCAAGCGTTTCTTGGTGTCGTAATCAAGAGGGCAATTGACGAAGTGCTTGCTCTCGCGCGCCTTGTTCTGCTTGAGCTCCTGCAGTCGTATTCTGGACGCCTCACGCTCCAACGACTTGTTCGTCGCTCTCTCCCGGCGAGTCTCCGGTGAGGGCAAAATCAAACTTGATCTTGGGGGCACCTGAACGGCTGGTACCTGAGCGGGAGCTTCTTCGACAGCGACCTGGTCCGGTTGATGGCTGGCGACCGCGTTTTCTGCTTCGTTGTCTATAGCCGGCTGCGACATTGGATTGGGTACATTCCCCCGGGACCGTCGCGGTGCAACGGGAAAATCAGATATGCTGGAAGTCCCTTTAGCCATCTTACGACCTCTTCTGCTCGTTCGGCAGGAAACGTTCAATTTCTTGCATCAAGGTCATGACCTCGCTCCGGGCCTTTTTGACTGAGTCGCTCAGCTCCAGCATTTGTAGCGTCCCATATCCAAGTCTGATGTCGCGGTATGGGTTTCGCTCATAAAGCTCAGTGTCCAAGAGGTATGAATCATATCCCTGTTCCTGCAAGTTTGCGATGAAGGGGCGTATCAGGCGGTAGGCTTCCAGTGAACGTCCCGGGAGAGTAATCCGGGTTCTGAAGTTGAGATGTGGAATGTTTCGCCCGGTACGATCGCAGGTGTCAGCCACGTCCATTGCTGCCTGGCCGGCAGCAAGAATCTCGTCTTGGTTTGGCTGGATCGGGGTCATAACGATGTCCGAGCCGGCGATGATCGTGTCTCGCAGCACGGTGTCTTGACCGGGCGAGTCGATCAGCACGACGTCAAACCCATGCGTTTCGTTCTCCAGAATATGCTGAAGTGATGCGTTGGTTACTGCCGTGCGAAGCTCAATGCCGTCTGGCCTGTTGTCTTTCGCCTCGGAACGGGACCACCACTCATTCAGGTTTTGTCGGCCATCGGCATCGACCAAGAGCACTTGCTTACCATGAAGCGCATATTCTCCAGCGACTAGGATTACGGCGGTTGTCTTGCCCGCTCCACCCTTGCCGCTTACCAGCGATATGCAGATTGCCATTGCACGATCCTCTCAAGACTAATGGTTCCCCCGCCCCCCTAGCGATCCGACGTGGGTTCAATCGGCACATCAGTATCGTCGTTAAGATCTTCACATCGAAGCAAACCTACCATGTGAACACACGCAGGTTAAGATCAAAACATGCGTGTGAACGCACGTCTCGGAACATCTCTAAAACCACACGAGTTAGTCGTGTGGTTTTTACAAGTGTTTGGGTCGAGTGGTGAACCCCGGAGCCGCGTGAGGCCTCACTTGGCGCTCGCACGGAAGGCGCAAGGGCGAACAGCGAAGCGTCCCTTTCGCCTGAGTACGAGGGACAGACAAAGGCCTTCAGAAGCGGTTTTGGCGGTGAACCCTGGTGAGCGTTCCAACGGAAAGAGTGCGAAGCGAAGTGGAGCCAGTCGAGAGGTGGAATTTGGTTCAAATTGGGGGATAGTGCTTTAAGTTTGGATTGGCAGGATACGTAAAAATGTTTTACATTTTGCATTGCGATCGTGGGACAAGCCCACGATGATGGTCGCAAGGCTCCGGGAAGGCTTAATTGATTGATGAGTGAAGACACGATCGAAGTTCCGACAGCCAAGCAACGCAAGGGGCGTCTCATCAACGTCCGCGTCAGCGATGCAGAGCATTCGGCTATCGAAGAAGCGGCCAAGTCGGCTGGTATGAGTGTCTCTGCTTTTTTCCGTTCGCTGCTCCTCGAAGGTGCTGGCGTTCGACCTATTCTGACTGCGGAAGACAGGTTGATCATGGCCGCATTGCTCGAAGACATGCGGATGATCGGCATCAATTTGAATCAGGTCGCCCGCTCCCTGAATGCAGGAAAGGGTGTCCATCCCTCAGAGCTGGACATCAACCTTGGCAACGTCCAGCGGATTCAGGCGGCCGTAATGAGTGAGCTGCGGACACTTTCGCGCCGTGCCGGGCATGAGCGCCGAGGCGAGGTGTAGGCCGTGGAGTTCTTTTTCGGCACTTTCACAAGCGAATGGGAGCAAAGGCGCGCGGCGCTATTGCACGAAATGACGCTCGGCGGCCGTGGGAGCGCTGTCGAGGAAGAGCTTGAGAAGAGACTGAAGAATCTGCAGCACCAGGTTGGGATGTCTAAAGGCGGGTCGGGATCTAGGGGAGGGGTGAGGACTTCGGCATTCAACGTGTCATCGCCTGCGAGGACGATGGCTGCCGGTTCGGGTGCTATGCGATCAATGGACGTTCGGCTTGCGAGCGTTGCCAAAGGGAGCCAGCCCGCCGTGGTCAAACTGGCTTCCTACGGTGGTGGCGCCCGCGTCGGCTCGATGCTCAACTATGTTTCCAGAGGGGGGGAGCTGAAGGTTGAGAACGAGAACGGCGAGACGTTGCGTGGCCGTGAGGAGCTGGCGCGTCTCCGTGGCGATTGGGATCACCTTTTCCAAAACAGGACCGAGAGCCGCGATATCGGCGCGTTTAGCGTCGAGGTGAGCGTTTCCGGCGGCTCGAACCCACATGAGAAGGTGCGGGACATTCTCAGCAGTGGCTTTGGTGATCGACGCTACGCTTACTTTGTCGAAACCCGAAACAATGGATCGCTGAAGGTCGAGGGCTATGTCGTGCTGCGCAGCGGGCAGGGCGAGCGGCTGACGGCTGACGCCGAGGCGGCCGCCATCGTTCAGGAGCGTTTCAACGCCAGCGCCGTTGCGAAAGAGGCCCCTGCGGCTTTCTCGTTCACAGGCTATGGCAACGGCGTGGAATATGGCGCTGCCAAGTTGCGAGACCTGATCGCGCAGCGGAACGACGTTCGAGACGATCAGGGACGTTCGGTTGCCGATGACAAGGCTGCGGGCGGCCTGGTGCAAAAGGAATGGCGGGATGAGCTGCACAGCCGCAAGAGCCGTGACGTGATGCACGTGATCATGTCGGCGCGTGCCGGCACGGATGCTGTCGCGTTCGAAGGAGCTGTTCGCGACTTCCTGGCTGAGCAGTTTGCGGGCCATCGGTACGTATTCGCTATGCACGATCCGGAGAACGATCCGAAAGAAGCAGGGGAGGGGGGCAAGCGGCCGCATGTTCATGCCCATGCCATCGTTACCATGCGTTCGGAAGCGGGCGACCGGATCGAGACGACTCCGGCCACCTTCCGGCAATGGCGTGAGGTCATGGCCGAGAAGGCGCGTGACCACGGCATTAATATGGAAATGACCGATCGGCGCGAGTTCGCTACGCCGCCAGCCTTCACGCGAAATCAGGTTCGCGCCGTCAGGCATGACGGTCGAACCGAGCATGTAGGCACCAGCGATCCGGCACAGGCGCGATATGACGCAAAGCGAGCTGGTCGACGCGTGGTGGCGACGAGCCAGAGGAGCCGCCAGTACATCCTAAAAGCGCAGGAGACTTGGCAGAAGATTGCAGTCAACGCCGGCGACACAGTGGTTGCGGCGTACGCCGCTCAGCATAGCTCCTATCTGGAAAACGGCCTTGCCCAACTGGATCAATCGCCTGCTGGTTCGGTCATTCATGCGGATTTTGGCGGTGATTACCGCTCCAATATGTTAGCAATCAGAGACATGTTGTCGGAGGCAAAGGACATGCGCGAGCAGACACGCCCAGAGTTCGAAGCGTACGAAAAGACGGTTGAAACGGCTCTGTTCAACCTTCAGCGCAGCGCCGGTCCAGAGGACCGGTCAGGCTTCGAAGAAGTTTCCTCCCTCGCTCGCGAGATCGTCGATCTGCGCAGGCAGATGCTCGAAATGAAGGAGCGTGGACTTGATGAGCAGGATGGACGAAACGCTGCTGGCGACGTCTCCAGAGAGGGTGGTGCCGCGCCGGAAAGAACGGCATCTGAGGTGCAAGAGCAGACGAATGCTAACCTCCAGTGGGAGGCGGCTGTTGCCAAGCATGGAGAGGCTGTCGTTGAGGCTGGTCACGATGCGATGGCAAATGTGGAACACTATCGCTCCGGCCTCGCCCATATCGAAGCCGGCGAGCTCGGAGACGAAAACCGGGAGCAGTATGAGAAGGGCCTTGAGGCTTCGCTTCATCATGCAGCTCAACTCGCCGCTACCGGAAACGGCTATCTCGGGGATGTTGCCAACGAAGATCCGGAACTGCGCGCGGAGATCGAGACCATTGAGCGCAATGAAGAGCGTGGGGACGAAAACAAGTCAAACAAGCAGCCGATAATTGCGGATACTGCCGACGATCGCCAACGCGATCTCAGGGTGGATCTGGAAGAGGAACGTCCGATTGGGCAAGCGGAGCGTGAGGCTCACCAGCTCGCTGAGACGGTGGACGCTACTCAGCGGCAGCAAGATCGTGTAAACAGAGACAGGGAAGCGGCCCAGCGGGGCGGCGAGACCACTCGGACTGATCCCGCGCAACAGCACATTCCTCGGCTCGAGGAGTTGGAGCGTGAACAGGTTGAACAGAGGGAGCGTAATCGGGACGACCGTGATCGCTAAAGTGTCATGCAGGACGGTAATCAGAACACCTATTTGGTGGAAGTAAACGACCCCAAGTCTGCCGACATCGTCGGCAAGATGATGGTGTGGGGTATGGTCTCCGTTGGGATCCTCGCGATCCTGATCAAGGTCTACGGGACCGTGATCGGCTGGTATCATGCTTCTGTGGCTTGGCTAACAGAGGCGGGTCAGTACGCATCGAGCTTCTGGCCCTTCTGAACCTGAATTAGCGGCCGGCCTGTTCCATGATTGGATCAGGAACGGTCGCTGCGAATAGCTCTTCCAAGCTCTTCCTCTTGCGCGGTGATTTGCCTTCGGCTTCCCGTTCGACGACCTCCCTTAGACGACTAACCCGATGATTGTGCGCTTTTTCGATGTCGTTCTCTGAGACAGGTGTTGTGCGCTTTTCGGGAGCGGGCACAGCTGTCTTAGCAGGTTCCGGAGTGCCCCCGGCGCTGACCTTCTTGTTGGCCAGGGCGGATGGATTCACAACACGAGCGGGCGAGGTGGAGGGCGCTGGCTCTTTCGGAGCCTCCTCCTGGACAGGCGCCCGCGGTTCCTCCGCTTTCGCCTCAGTCGCAGGCTTTATCGCTTCTGCTTCATCAGCCTGTTCCTGGCCTGCATTGGCATAGGCTGGCGTGGTCGCTGGAACAGGTTTAGGTGGCAGGTAATCGACAGTTGGAACGGTCGGTATGTGCGTCTGAGAATAGGCCTCCGCCTCCTTGAAGGGCTGCGTCTTAAAGAAGCGCAGCTTGTCTCCAAAAATTGGCCGCTGACCCTCCACCAGCAAGATCATCTTGTTCTCGGGCATCTGGCGCACTTCCTGCGGCATCATCAGGTCCCGATCGCGAATTTGCTCGACCTTTGTTCGGCGCGGGAGGCCCATAAGCTCGATAGTGCGGGATTCAGACTGATATCGGATAGTTCTCTTGCCAAGCGCGCGGGAAGCATACTCTGCCGTGGCCTGGTCATTGGCACCAAGGATGAGCTGATAGCCGCAGTTGCCAAGGAGCGAATGTCGGGACGTCTCACCATAGATCTCATCCAAGTTCTTCAGGTCCTGGATGATGAAGGCGAGCTTGATCTTATAGCCGGCCACATAGGGCAGCTTCGTCATGATTTCGTCCATGCGCTTCAGCTGGCGAAACTCATCCAGCAGAAAATAGACCGGCACGGAGTTGGGATCATGCTCAAGGGTAAGTATGTCCATCACCTGTTGAACGAACAGCGTCAGCAGCGGCCTAAGAAGGGTGATGTCGGTGATGTTCGGGGCAAGGTAGATTGTGATGGGGCGACGCTTCATGGATCGAAGGTCCATGTCGGTCACGTTCGTTGCGGCCACAACGCGTTCGTTCTTGAACGGCCTCATCGCCTTCTGGATATCAAGCAGTGCCGAGGCCGCGGCCCGATCCGAGAGAGACAGGTAGGAATTTAAGCTCTCCATCGTGAACTTCGACAGGTATGGCTCCTTCTCCTTGATGTACTTCATCAAGGCCTGCAGATCGGTCCCGCTGTTAAAGAAGGAGTTGATCTCGCCGAGGTTCCTGCGCCCTTTGTAGAAGGGGCTTTCAAGAACATAACTGATGGCGCCGGCGAGAACCTGTTGAGCTGTGGCCTGCCAAACTGAATTCTCGGATTCGGTGTTTTCCGGTACAAGAATGCTGGCGATATTTTGAATGTCAGTCGTGCGATTGCCTCGCTCCTGACGAACGAAATCCAAGGGATTATAGCTGTTGGTCGTCTCGGAACCCGGCGCGAACAAGAAGACCTGGCTGCCGTTGCGCTTCCGATAGCCGGCGGTTGCCTTGTAGACCTCGCCCTTCAGATCCGTGACGATCATAGAGCCTTCGTGCATGAGAGCGTTGGGGATGACGTAGCCCGCGCCCTTACCGGATCGCGTCGGGCCAATAATGAGGTGGTGGCGATCGTCATACGCGCGGAGGACGTTGCTCCCGATGCGGCCGAATATGTGACCTCGTCTGCCAAACCACTTCCCGCGCCGAAGGGTTGCAAGATCCTGAAAGGCCGCATCACCCAATGGATTGCTGGTAGGTTTGAGCCCAAGGTAAGCAATGAGGCCTGATACGAGCAGCGCGGGCACTACGGAGCCGAGCGCGACTTTTTGTAGGGAAGGGGAGGAGCTATAGGCCCAGAACTGCTGAATTGGCGCGAATGGGTTTGAGGTGATTGTCGCCTCGAGGATCCTACCGTCACCGTAGAAAAGCTGAAGCCCCGCCCCGTACGCCAGCATCCAGACTGCAAATGCGATCAACAGGCAGAAGAACAGATAGAAGGCCTGTACCCCCTTACTCATGATGCATCCCGTGCGAAGTAGATTTCGGAAACCCCGCGCTTGCCGCCTTCCCGCCTGAGCTGGATGACGATCGGAATGACCATTTGGATGTAGGACATCAGATCCTGCTTGGAGTAGCCGGCGGACATGCCGGACTGCTGCATCATCATGGCAAGCTGTTCATAGGCGCCGAGCGGCGTATCGGCGTGTACTGTCGACATGCTGCCCGGGTGGCCTGTGTTGATGGCGCGAAGGAATGAAAAGGCCTCAGCTCCACGAATCTCGCCAACAAAGAGGCGATCCGGCCGCATTCGAAGCGCCGATTCAAGAAGGTTCTGAATCGTGACGTTTGCGGTGCCTTGCCCATCCTTGGAGGCGATCAGGTGGACCGCGTTCTTCTGTGGGGGGAATAGCTCACGAGTGTCTTCAAGCGTCAGGATCCGCTCATTCAGGTCTACGGAGTTCAGACAAGCGTTCAGAAACGTGGTTTTTCCCGACGACGTGCCGCCACTGATCAGGATCGAAACCCGCTTCGTGATGGCCGTATGGATGAAGTCGTAGATCTTCTCTGCGCGTAGATAGGCGATCAGCTCCCGATCCACGTCGCTTAAGCCCCCGACAGCAACCGAGACTTTGTCGAGAGAGCCGTTGTCACGGTAGTCCTGCAGAGAGAAATTCTGCACAACCTGCTTACGGATCGTGATCGACCCACCGTCGGGTGCCGCGGGCGGCAAGACGACCTGGATACGTTCGCCGGATGGCAGTGCTGCACTAAGGATCGGATTAGCGGCGTTGAGGAACTGCTTCGTCGCTGCGGCAACCCGCTCGCCAATGTTTTCAATCTCGCGTGCAGTCAGAGCATCGATTTCATGATGCTCCATGTGATCAGCACCGAAGCGTTCAACATAGACTTGGCCTGGCCGGTTCACCGCAATCTCAACCACCTTCGGGTCATCGAGAAATTGCCTGATGGGCTCCAGAGACCGGTTCAGGAAATAATGAGGATCATGAGCGGTCGTGTTACCTACCATAACGTTCACGTTTGATCTCCTTCATCGCTTCCGTGACAGGATCGTCGTACATGGCGCTGAAATCGAGGTCCTGGCGAACATAGACAAAGATCCGCTCGCCTTGCGGTACGCTGATCGTTGGCGGGATCCTGAGGTTTTCGGCAAGGACCGTGTTCGCCATGTCGCTGAAGGTCTGCGCGATCGTTTCTCGCGCCAGTTCAGCACCTCTTTCGGCGTCATCGTTTCCGGAGCTGGAGTCGCTACCGTATCCGGTTAGATAGCTTGCACCGCCTCCGACGATCGACAGCAAGATTGATGCGCCAAAGCGCTCACGAAACTTGTTGTCGACATGACCCGTCAGGCCCGATCGCCCGAGGCTGTCCGTGCCGATGGAGTTCAAGCGCACCGACACGCCGTCATCCCGGATCAACCTCGTCCACACGACAAAGACCCGCTTCTGCCCCCGCGTAACTTCGGACTGATATTCCCCGATCAGGCGGGTTCCTGTTGGGATCAGGACGCGCCGCCCATCGAAGGAGTAGACATCCTTGGATGTGATGGCCCGGACTTGGCCCGGAAGGTCGCTGACGATCGCCGATTCCAAGATGCCGGGGATCAGCGTGCCCTCTGGGATCATGGCGTCGATGCGCTCAATCTGCCGGGCTTTGGCGGAACGGTCACCGATAGCACTCGCTGAGGACAGGTACTGGCTGTTGCGATCCTCGCCAGCGACGGTCAAAGGCGTGCCGCCGTTCGAGCCATCGAGCGAACCATTCGCGGATCCTCCCAGGTTCTGGTCAAGCGTGATTAGCTTTGACCGAAATCGCTCCGGAAATACCTCTTCGGCGGGCGGGGGCGCGCTCGCCGGTTGAGCTACTTCGGGCGGGGGAGGCACGTTGAATTCAGTGACGTCCACCGGCGGAGCTGGCGGCGGAGGTGGCGGCGGAGGTGGCGGAGGTGGAAGTTCCAAGACAGGCTGTTCGGGTGGTGGGGGAGTAGGTTCTCCATCGCGCACGAAACCGGGCGGCCGGAAGGTCGTGGTACGGAACTCCTCCTCACTTTGCGGGCTTTCAGGCGGGCTTTCTCCGGACGTGGCGAGCACCAGGTACGCGGCGAAGACGCCAGCCAGCAAAAGGGCGGCCATGCCGACCGTTTGATTGCGCTTCACGTTTCGATTGCTGATTTCGGCCTCGTCGGCCGCCGCCATTGCGTCGAGTTCAGGGCTGCGCTTCATTAGTTGCCGCTCCTCCTGCGTTTGCTGGCATCAGGATCCGGCTTCGGAGCCAAGATGTCAGGATCAGGTGCTGCAAAGTCCGGCTTGCGGAGGTTGAAAATGCACGTCCACTGGTTTCCGTCCCGGAGCGTGTATTGCGTGGCTACGCCGTCAACGACGATGTATTCGCCTTCCTTGCGGAAGTTTCGCAGGGTCTCTGAGAAGTCGGATTGAACGGCAAAAATGGCCGGCACGGTCCCTCGGCCGAACTTGAAAAAGGTCTTCTTTCCGTCATCGAAGACCATTGTCGGCTTCAGCGCCGCGTCGCCCGAGAAAGAGTAGTCAATATTGACGTTCGCTTTGTCGATGCTCGAAATGTTCGGGTTAGCTGCCCGAAACTCAGCCTCCTTCCGCAGAGACTCGTTCAGGTTCTTCTCGGGATAAACGAAGCGAATGCCGAAGACCTTTTTCCCTGCTTCCGGTGCATAGTCGTTCAGCTCAAGGAAGTAGATCCTCTTTGAGGTCACCACGTTCATGTTTGTGGAAACGTCCTTGGCTATCGGCTTGACGAAAAGGATGTTGCCCTTTTCGGACGGGGCAACCTGCCAACTGTCGGTGTCGCCAAGCGAGATCGTCTCAAACTTCTCATCTTCGTCGAAGATGATCATCGTTGAGATGCCGTAGGTTGCAGACACCTTCACGACGTTGTTCGGCTGATAGACGACACTGGTCACACGCGCATCCAGACTGCCAGGGCGGGGCTGTTGCGCCGCATAGGCGTGAGTCATCGTGAGAGCGGCGATCGACGCCGCTAGTAGGAAGCCATATTTCACTGCTGGCCTCCCGAGGTCACCGTTTCCTGATCACGGCGGTAGTCATAAACTTGGAAGCCCAACGGGTTTTCGAAGCGCCATTCGTTGCGCTCTGGCGTATCGGTGTAGCGATAGCGAACGATAGAGATGAAATGGCGCGTGATGACGTCTGCATCAGAGCGCTCATGCGTCGAGAACCGGACGAGCGCCGTTGTCGTGTTCGGGAAGGTGACAGACTTTATGTCGACGGTGATCGACTTATTTTTGCCGAGCCGGCGAGCTGGATTGTCAGGGTTCGCGGCACTCCATTGGGCCTGGAGGTCGCGCGCTGCGTCCCCGGTGGAGAGCAAAGCTGCAATTCCAAAGTTCTGCTCAATGGCAAAAGGATCATAGCCCTCGCGGGATCGAATGTAACGGACGACATTCGCCTGAGTGACCGCCTGCTGATCGGTGATGTTCGATGTTCGGGTCAGCCCTGTCTTGACCTCAATATAGCCAGTGTTCTTGTCGACCTCGACAATGTACGGCTCGAAGCTCTTGAGGGGCACGAGCATCACCAATGCGGAGAGCGACAGGATCGTGATGCCGCCGAAGATCAGCGTAATCAGCCAAGCGAACGCCTTGGACCGTTTGGCCTTTTTTACGATCTCTTGTTCCCAACGGTCCCCATCCTGAAAATAGCTCCGGAGAGCATCGTTATTCTCTGCCATCTATCCTAGCCCTTAATTCCCGCCACCAGTTGCCTAGTTGGGCAGACTGTTGTTGGTAATTCTGTTTTGCATCGCTTCTGCTGCACCGGCGTTTTGGATGTTTTCCCTCATGCCGGCATGGGTTCTGGCGCGTGCGGCCATTCCTAATTCTCCAGCCCTGCCGGCTACAGAACGTGTCGCGGTCAAAGCTCGTGCCGGCAGTGCAACACCGGTCGCGTAGCCAACCGATCGAGCGATCTGCCCAACGCCCGTTGCCACGCCCCCGGTAATTCCCTGGGCAAGAGTTTGAATGTTGAAGAGGACAAAAGCGCCAGCCGCACAGATCAGGACGAAAGCCGAGATATCGTCTAACTGGATCTCGTTTGCGGATGCTGCCGCTGCGACCTTCTGCAGTTCAGCGTCCATGGTCGTGATGAGAAAGGCGGCGACGACGTAAACGAAGAGCGGAATGATTGCGTACGTCAAAACCTGCTGGAACCAAGCCATTCCGTACTGGCGTGTGGAATCAAACAATAGGCAGGCGATAAAGATCGGTGCAGTGCCAAGCAGCACCCACATCATCACCTTCGCAAGCACTAGGATGGCAAGCGCAACTGCAATGAACAGCCCAACCGCCAGCATGATCAGGAACCCTACAAGGCCCGGGAGAATGGCGAAGTAGCCCGACTGCTCCGCGAATGCTGCTGCTGCCTCATTTGCCGTCTCCCAAATCATGGAGAGGCCGTCTGTCGGCTCAGTTATCCCGGTACTGCTAGCCGTCAAGAGCGCCCGCCCCACGTCTTCAGGCGTGTTGTTCAGCCAGTCGTAAAAGAAGAGTTGGAAGTTGCCCCACTGATCAATAAAGGCGACGATAAGTATCATCCGCACGACCCGGCCGACGATCTCGCCGACGCTCACTCGCGCGGTCCCCATGACGAGTTGAAGTCCGTAATAGGCGACGTAGGCAATAAGCATGATCGTCAGCAAGGGCATGATCTCGTCGCCAACGACCTCATAAGCCCGTTGGGAGAAATTCCGCCCTGCATCTTCAAGAGCCTCAAGCAGGCCGCCTAGAAAGTTCATGGGGTCACTGCTCTCCGCTTGCAGCGAAAGCGTCGATCGCCGCCAGCGCTTCCGATGGGTTGCCATTCACGCTGGTCATTGGGCCACATTCCTGTCGCGGATGCTCGGCGTAGGATGTGAGGTTTGCCGGCCTCTTGCATGGTGCAGTCTTCTCTTTCGGAGCACCGGCGCAGCCAGTTACGCCGGCAGCAACCAGAACGGAGAGGAGCACAAA
Organism: Rhizobium rosettiformans; assembly: GCF_016806065.1. Lineage (NCBI taxonomy): Bacteria > Pseudomonadati > Pseudomonadota > Alphaproteobacteria > Hyphomicrobiales > Rhizobiaceae > Rhizobium > Rhizobium rosettiformans. The sequence goes on along the minus strand of NZ_CP032407.1, from coordinate 116,928 downwards.
GCCTTTCACTCGAAATGTCTTAGTCACCGTAGGTCAGCGCCTTCTTGGTATTGGAGATGTCGACAAGGCGGCGCTGGTTTTGAGCCTGCAGGGAGCCCACCGCCCCATTCATCACGCCAATCATTTCGTTGATCGTCAGGCCGGTTTGAACCTGCAGCTGCGTGTTCTGATCGATGGACCCTTTGATGTCTTGAGCCTGGCCGATCTGCTGACCCGCCTGCTGGAATGCCTGTGTTCGCGACTGAACAGCCTGTTGCGAGCCGGTGACTAGGGCAGCAACTCCAAGGACGGTCTTCATCATCTCTTCGTAGGACTTGTCGCCGGAGAACGTGCTGTCCGCCTTGCCAGACAAGTTTTTTACTAGCTGAAGACCGTTGATGAAGGTGGTGGCAATCTGGCCGATGTCACCGCCCATGCTGCCGAAGTTCGGGACTCCGCCCTGCATGAGGCTGTCGAGTGACGGCATCTGAGAAACGCTGAACCCTTGACCAACGGCGAGGTTCTGCATGGGATTTGAAACGCTCCCGCGATCCCCCGTGACGGCTTTAAGCGTCTCTTCTACCGTCTTCAGAACTTGCCTGTTCGTATCCAGGATCTGATCGGTCGTCTGAGAGGTTTCCGTTGCAATCTTCAGGTTGGCGCTGTCGATCACGGGAACCTGTGCATGCGCAGTAGACGCCATCGCTAGCGAAAACGCAGTCAGAAATGCTCTTTTCATGGCCGTTCTCCTTGTCATTCGGCGCTCAACATCAGCTTCATGTCAGCCTCTGGTTCGAGTTTTCGAACGCAGGCCTGTTCCTCCGGATTCCACTCAAGCTGCAGTTCCTTGTCGCAGAGGTCAGCTACCTCGCGATCGTCTTCCTTCTCGTCTCGCTTGTAGTCGCTGGACCGCGAAGACCCCGAGAGCCCGCCCAGATCAAGTGCATTTTGAGAATTCATAAGCTCCGCCATCGTTGTTCCGAGGCGGATGACCTGGTTCATCATTTCGAGGTTCGCATTGCGTGCGCCGGAATTGTGGTCCCAGCTGTCTTGGATCGTGCCGCTTTCCATCTGGCCGAGTTGCTGAAGCCATGACGCGACGTTCCCGCTGTTTTCGGAAATCGACTGGCTGGTTGCCATTGAGTTGATCGTTGCGTCTCTCGCACCTGAAAAGCCCGACGTGCCTCCGCCGAAGTTTTCGGGGATGTTCGAAACATCAGAGCCTCCAAACTGAGGCATCCATTTGCCTTTGATCGCGGCGACATAGCCCTGCGTCTCCTTGAACGGAGGGATGCCGCCGTACTTGCGGACGTTGCCTGGCCCCGCGTTGTACGCGGCGAGCGCAAGGTTGGTATTGCCGTTGAAGGTGCGGAGCTGCTGCTTCAGGTAGCGTGCGCCGCCGCGAAGGTTATCCTCGATATCGTGAGGATTTACGCCAAGATCCTTGGCTGTGCCCGGCATCAGCTGCGACAAGCCCATAGCGCCGACAGGCGACTTTGCGCAGGGATTGAACCGGCTCTCCTGGTAGACGAGAGACATGAAGAGGGTTTCGTCTACCCCTTCCTCACGCGCCACTCGCTTCACGAGCCCGACAATCTCCGGATTGGCTTGTGCTGCCGAGGGGGCGTCACCTCCGCGCCCCGGCCGGTACATCGAGCAGGTGACGCTCTTGCTCACGGAGTGCCGGCGACTGTCTGTTTCCTCGATCTGCTTCGTCGTTTCATTGCGCACTGCATCTGTTGAAGTGAGGGCGCCATCCGTAACAGGAACCTGCGAGGAGGCGGGGGGCGCTGTTCCCCAAGCCAAGGCTGCAACTAGCAGCGTTAGAGTCCGACTGTTCCTCATTCGGCCTTCTCCCATCCGCAGAATTTCGCCAACCAGTTTTCGGGTTCGTCTCCGTACTGCTCGCGAAGTGCCGCGCACTCCTCGATCGTCTCCTTGCGTCCTGAAAGCACCTTCACGAGATCCGGCATTGTCGACAGATCGAGACGCGCAATGACAGAGTCGTTGCCATGCTTAATCAGGAAGGTTCTCTTTTCAGGAGGCGTGTTCTTGATGAACTTGAACTCCTTCACTGTCAGGCCGAAGCGCTTGATGTAGCTCTCTTCGTCAGCCCGTGGGTTCGGGAAGTGGATGTTGGTCGCCGATTGCTCAATGAGCGTGTGCGACGCTTTGGATTTGGTAATGTCAGCAGCCGACTGCGTACCAAAGCCCACGATGCCGTTGAGCTTTCGGATCGTCTTCATCTTGTCGACGATGAAGGCGCTGAAAGTGTCATCCATCAGCAGCTGCCAGCCTTCATCCATGAAGAACATGACGGGGTTACCGTCCAGCAGCTCGTCCAGCCGATGGTAAAGATACATCAGCGCAGGGGTTCTTAGCTCCTCGTTTCCGAGGATGTTGGTCATATCAAAGCCAAAGACGCTGTGACCCGAGAAGGACAGGACGTCATGGGGCGCGTTGAACAGCCAAGCTTTTTCGCCTTCGATCCAAGGGCGAAGCCGCGAGTATAGATCGTTGGCATCGGCCTTGGACCGCCCCATCAAGAGGCCGGCAAGATTGGGGAGGTTCCGCTGAGCTGCCGGCTCCTGCATAATCCGGACGATTGCCTTTTCCAGCGTGTCCTCGTCCTCTTGCGTGAAGTCGGTGCGACGATCGCCGCGCAGCATGGCCTTGAGCAGACGGACCAGAAATTCCCGGTTCTCGCCGGTGTTTTCCAGTTGCAGCGGGTTAAAGCCCGTGGGTGTTCCTGGAGACAGAACCTCGTAGGCTCCGCCGATCGCCCTGACGAAGATCTCAGCCCCCCGGTCCTTGTCGAAGAACACGGCGCGAGGCGTGGGTGATACCCGCATCGCCTGAGCCAGCAGGAAGGTCAAACCTACGGTTTTGCCGGATCCTGTCGGACCAGTCACCGTGAAGTGCCCGATATCGCGACGGTGGAAGTTGAACCAGTAGGGGGTTTGTGAGGTCGTTTCCAGAATGGTGATCGGCAGGCCCCAATGGGTCCGATCCGCTTGTCCAGTCGCGAAATTATGCATCGAGGAAAGGCCGGAGAAGTTGGCGCTTGACAGCATGGCGATGCGGGAGATGTAGGAGCGGTTTCCCGGCAGCTGCGCCCAGAACGCCGCTTCAAGATTGAGATCCTCCCGGAGCCAGTTGATGTTCATGTCGGTGAGGCAAGCGCCAAGTTCCGACACGCAACGGCTCAATCCGTCGAGGTCCCGCGAAATGCACAGCAGCGAGAAGTGATGAAATCCAAAAACAGCCTCCTGATTAAGAAGGCTGTTGAGCGCATAGTCGATCTCGGACTCGACAGAGCTACCCGCTTCGTCGGAGGCCTTGATCTGACGCTGGAGACGGCTGATCCGTTCTTGTGCGATCGGCTTGTCAGCCAGCGTGAACGACTGTGTCAGGATGAACTCATGGTTCACCTGGAGCAATCCATCCAGCATGCCGGGACCAGTGAATGGAGGATATTCTTTGATCGAGAGTAGAGCGGCATAGCGGCTATCTTCTTCCACCGCCGCTTGTGCCTGCATAGTCCGCTTTGAAAAGTGAAGCCGTGAAGTGCCGACGTAGTTCCGAATTCCCATGCGCGGAAGCCGCATCTTTCGCGGCACACCGCAGGTCAGGATCGTGTTGAAGAACTCGCAGGGCTCCGAATACGGATCGCCCTTAGCGTCTTCTCCATCGATGTCCTTTTTCGCGGTATCGTCCGATTTCTTGCGATACGTAATGCCAAGCGGCTTTGCGCCGTACTTGTGCAACTCTTTCACGATGTTCCCAACCAGCTCTTCGAGGTCGGTCACGTCTTCACGGGTCGCTTGGGACCTGGCCTCCTTGTTCGAGCGTTCAAAGATCCGCTTCAGCGAGTCGCCGAGGCCAAGCGCCCCTTTCATGCCCGAACGCACGATCGTCAGGTAGATTTCGTTCGTGAACATCCGCTTCTTGCGAAGTTGGTCCATATAGCGGTCGTTCAGGATCTCGCAGAAGGAGGAATCGAACGAACCGCCGATTTCGGTCTCGACCTCACGACGGATTACAGTCGACCAAAGAGAATAGCGGCTCGAACCTAGAGCTCGGATCATGGTGTTCTGCACAACAGAACGCATGTTCAATTCGGCCTGGTCCTCCGTCTGGAAGAACAGTCCATCAAGCTTGATGACGCTGATCAGGGTTCCATTCTCGAGCCCGATGACCGTGTCAGACACATGCCGCATATAGGGGATGTGAACGGACATAGGCCGCTCGTTGCCGGCGACCACCCCAAACCCAAGCTCTTCCTTGACGACTTTCAGCATCTACTATGGTCCGTATGAGTTGGTGCCCCAAAAGCGTTTGTTGGGGGTCCTTGGCGTCTTGCGGGACGTGACCTGCAGGACGTCGAGAATCTTGCTGTCCCAGGCACAAAGCGAGAAAAGGACAAGATAGGCGGCTGGCGCGATCAGCAGTGCCGCCAGATGGTTCGTCACCAGCCACCCAATGATTGTCACGCCGATGATCAGGACGACCGCCATGTAGGGGACGCCCCATAGCGTCGGAGAACGGGTCAAGCCGATCACCAACGGCGTCAAAGCTGGCTTCTCGTCCTGAAAATCGCTCATCAGCCGCCGCCTACCGACGAAATCATCTGGTCAACGATGGCAGGGGCGCCGAACACGAGACCGATGCCAATGACGACGGCTCCGGCCGTGAACCACGAGAGCCTGCCGGCAAAGGCAAGGAAGCCGAGGCCAATCACGGCGATGATTGCCATCAGACGTCCGAAGGGTCCGGTGATGAAGTCAACGATCATCTGCACGGCTGTCTGAAGGGGGGCGAATGCACCGCCGCCGCCACCGCTAGCCTGTGCAAGCGCTTGATCAGCGCCTGCAACTTGCAGGGCTGCCACCAAGCCAATGACGGCCACTGCCTTCAATGCCCCGGAATGCCGGGAAACGACGTTGTTCATAGTTCTCTCCTTAAAAATGCATCACGCCGCCGACGAACTTGCCGGTCTTCTCCACAGCGATGACTCCGGCATCGCTGGTGTTCTTTGCCGCCATGTCTCGGACGATCCCGTTCGCCTTCCGTTTGCCGGTTGGCATCGGTAGGCCAAGCTGGAAATTCACGACCTTTGCGACATAGCCGACGGTTTCTTGGAATGGCGGAACGCCGCCATATTCGTAGATGCGAGCCTCCCCGCTGTTGTAAGCGGCTGCGACCAGAAGCGGGTTCTGAAACTCATCGAGCAGGAAGCGCAGGTACTTCATCCCGCCCTCGATGTTTTGAGCGGGATCGCAAATGTCCTGAACACCGAAGCGAGCCGCCGTTTCGGGGATAAGCTGCATCGGTCCGCGTGCGCCTTTCGGTGAATTGCGGATCTCATCGAAGCGGCTTTCGGCCCAGGCAATCGCAACCGCGAAGCCCTCGTCGACGCTGTATCGGCGCGCAGTGGATACAACCAGCGCTTTAATCTCATCAGGTGACAGGGGCGACGGCCCGCACTCTTCAACGGGAGTCCGTGCCCCTAGATTTTTGGGGGTATCACTAGATGTAGTATCTAGAGTGGGAGTCTGGACAGGCTCAATGCGGCCGGTGGCGCGCTCCGAGACATCAAAATACGCGCTGATAGACGCATCAATTTGATGCCATTTGGCTCCCGCGTCGTTCGACGCCGTTGCGCCCAAATCCTCGGCTCCGCCCTTCGTGACAACACCGTTTGCACCAAGGACGAATTCCTTCTCTGATGTCTCGACACCGCTCCAGCGATCTTCGAAGTTCGTGACAAGAGATTCCTCGTTGATTGTCACAGAACCGTTGTAATCGCTGGAAATACGCCCTGTTGCGGCTAGGTCTTGTGACGCAGCAGTATTGGCCGCGAGCAGCATGGATAATGCTGCGCTAGTCAGGGTTCGCGGGCCTAGATACCCTGCATAGACAGTGTTTTTATCCATCGCACCCGCCCGTCAAACGGTGTTGTGATCGCCACGAAAACCGACTAGAGTCAATGCACACATGATACCGAACTGATGCACTCTTACAAGTTTTCTGATCGGTGTTAAACCCTATTTTGCAGGGTCAACAATCGCACTACGGATGGTTAGGGCTAGAATATGAAACAGGCCATCATTCCTGCGCTTCTAAGTTGCGCATTGGCAACACAAGCGCTTGCCGCTCCTGCGGTGAACAAGGACTACATCAGGTCACTGGCGGCGCCGGGCAAGACGGTTCTTGTCGTCGAGTATTACGACGGGACCGGCAAAGTCGCTGATCGCAAAGGTTACGCAACTGCCAATGGCTTCAAGGCTATCTCGGCGACTGAGTTTCGCGTCGATGAATCGACAACGTTGCATCTATATGGCGTTCAGCCCTGCAACGGCGATTTGGTCAATCGCGCGGAGGACTATTCCGGGACTTGCGAGGAGTTTGGTACGCAGCAGCTGCAAACGATGCTGCAGAGCCCCAAGGTTCTGTTCTGCAGGGCCTTCATCAGCGAGCAGACTGCCCCCGTTCAAGATGTCACTTGCTACGGCTACTATAACTATCCTGGAGCAATGGACACGGTTGATAATCTTGAGGAGCAGCTTCTGTCGTTGGGAGCGGTTCGCCTGACTAAGAAAGCCGATGGTTCATTCGAACGTCCTGATCTCACGGAGGCTCAGGAAATCGGCCAGAAGGGTTCCTACGGCATGTGGGCAGATCCTCGGGTGAAGGCGCAATGAAGCTTGCTGCTGCACTCGTCGCGACTCTACTGCCCTTTGCAGCCAATGCCGCACCTGAAGGGTACTTCGATCTTGCTCCCGGCATTACCCTGGAAACGGGGGACACCTGGATCTCGAACGGAGAACGGTTTCGTCTCTATGGCATCCAGTCCTGCTTGCGCGGCACTGCCTACACGGATGGTCAGGGCAATAGACAAGATTGCGGCGAGGCATCGCTTGCGATGTTGGCTGCCTACATCAAGGACACCAAACCGATCTGTGCCCCCGTGGCGACGCTTAACGGCATCTCATATGTCGTTTGTTACGCCACGGTTGGCAGTCAAAGGCTCGACCTCGCGCAGATCATGGTGACAAGCGGCTATGCATTCGCCGCCTTGAAGACCGATGGTCTCCCTTATCATGCCCCCTACGCCATAGCCGAGCAGCTTGCTCAGCAAAAAAAGGCCGGCCTTTGGCAATTCTCCGACGTTCAGCATCCTTCCATCCTGCTTAGTCGTGAGGCGAACCAGCGATCGAGGAGCGCCCAGCCATGAGAAACCGCCTTATCCTTGCTATCGCCGCAAGCTCTTTGGCCTTGCCGGCGTTTGCCGCCGATCCGATCTATCAAAACTGGCACGCCCTACGCGGTCAGGCTGCGCCTCCCGTTGCTGCTGCTGTTCGGTTGCCGACGTTCAAAGGCCCGGTAACCGTTCTCGACGGCCGCACGCTATGGTTCGGCACGCTTGGCAATGGCTATAAAGTAAGGTTGGCTGGCATCGACACCTGTGAGCTTCCTCAATGGGCTTTGAACCCAAAGTGGACCAACCGGGACAAGCAACAGGCTCCAACCCCCGTTCCATGCGGTCCCTTCGCCAAGGCCTGGCTGAAAAGGACTGTCGGAAACAGACCCACGACTTGCGTCGGTCTGGCCTACGCGAACGATGGGATACCCGTCGCACAATGCACGACTAACGGTGTGGATCTCGCCGCCGAAATGCTGCGCGTTGGTTGGGCTCGTCTCGATTCCCCTTACATCAACGCCCAGTATTACGCTTATCAGACCAACGCGATGGCCGCCCGGTATGGGATGTGGGGAACCTACGTGTTGGACATGAACGAATGGCGCCGGAAAGCCGTCGACAAGACGCTAGATCGGCATCCGATCGCCGACTTCAATCTATTGGCCGAGAGGAAAAGCGAGATCTCTCCTCCTTTTGCTGATGCGCGAAACAAGCCGAAGAGGACAGACCGATAGTTGCCAGACCTCGCACATATTGCGACCTCTCTCGCAACGGATCCCTTGGCTGGCTTGCTGCTTGCCATCTCCCTCTCGATCGCCCTCATAACCCCGGCGCAGAGACTCTGGTGGATCCACGCGCTACTAGCGGCCTTCCTTCTCATCCTGTCCCTGGCTTTCCACGACAAGCGTCACTTGTCGTTCGACAGCTACCTGGTCGGGCTCTTCGCCTTCGCCGCGGTTTCTCGGGATATTCCCAATCAGCCACTGCTCTATCGCATCGGCATTTCCTGGTTTGCGTGCTTCGCGCTGATCTCGGCCGTCATCTACGCCGCAGGCGAACGCATCCAACACAGGACTCCGCTCGAAAGACCTTTTTCCGAGCCGGCAATTTCAGCAGCATTGATCAAGAGGGACACCTGATATGAAACCAGTGTTTTTTGCCGTAGTCGGGCTCGCGGCTCTTGCCATCTCTCCAGCATCTGCCAAGGCTGAGGATGCCTCATGGGGTTGCCAGATTCTCTTGTGCGCAGCCTCACAAAGCCCCTCCTGGCATGGAGTCCCCTACTGCGTTCCCCCGATGAAAAGGCTCATATCGGCTATGGCGAAGCCCGGCTTCTCCTGGCCGATCTGCCATGAAGCAAAAGCTGGAAAGCCGGGCTATGAACCTTACGAGGAATGCCCTGCCGGCATGACCGCCGTTTCCTCCCGCACCGATGGGGATCGGTCGTTCTTGGGCCGAGACGACAAGGATCAGTGCACGAAAACCGTCAACCAGTGCAGCAACCGTGCCGCCTTCCGTACCCAATTTGGTGACGCCCGAGAAAACGAGCGCAAAGGTGTCACGATCCGGCAGATCAACCAGAACAACGAAAATGATGTTTTCAACCGAGACAATGGCTGCATGGTGCAGATCACTCAGCCCCGCCCTCGCCGCGCGGATCCTTATTATTTCGACATTCCGAACGATAAGGGCGTCAAGCAGCGCGCTTGGTTCAACTTGAATGACTGAGTGGATGACATGAACAGCAACATTCTCGTCGTAGCAGCAGCCGGTATCGGCATTCTCGCCGGTGCAGGAGGTACTTATCTCATCATGCCGGAGCCAGAGCCGGTTGTTCGGGCCCCTACTGATGCGGAGATCGCGGCCCTTATTGCAGCCAATCCCTCCCTAATTCCCGAACCTCCGGCTCCTGTGCTTGAGATACCGACAGAAGAGGAAGCTCTAGCCGCATACCGCAAGGCTTATGCCCGCAATCCTCTGAGGACTGGCCGCGGTGAAGCCGATGTAACCCTGACCTTGGGAGAGTGTGACGAGAACGCCAGCGGTCCAGGCGTAGCATGCGTTGCGGCCATCAAGAGGAATCCGAACGCAGCTCCTCTCGATCGCGTTATTGGATTTGCCAAGTCTGCCTCCGGCGAATGGGTTGCCACCAACTACTGATTTCAGGGCCAGATGCCTGTTGCTCATCAGTGCCCCGGCAGTGAGATGGAGCCTGACAGAAGAAGCTCCATTTCCTCAGGGTTTAGGCTTCCCTTGGAGGCAATTAGATACCCTGCTACGTAAAGCAGCTTCTGATCTCTCTTAACCTGATCTGACGGCGCGTGCCTGATGATTTCCATACGTGCCCTCGCTTCTTGATCCATGTCAGCGCCACCCTCGCCGTTGACGGCCGCCAGGTACACGGCCCGGTGACGTTCGACCTTCACGGACAAAGGCTCGTCGGGTTGCAGCTCAAGCTTTTCTGACATCTTTCCCTCTCCACAAGCGCAAGCGATCACTCCTTGACCTCCCGAAATCGAAGGGAGGGCAGGAGCCCCGCTCCTGCTCCCGAGCTCGTGCGGAACAGCTGGAGAGAGGGGGACAAGCGCTAAACCGGAGGGGGATCACCCACCCGGAGGGCCGAGACGGATTTCATGGAAATGCGGCCGGTGCTGCAGGCCACACAGGCCGAAGCATGGGGAGACCGGTTTAGTGCTTGTGGGGGAGAGAGGGCAGAGCGCCTTTCTCCCCTCTTAGTGCGTTGAATCAATGTAGACGTTCTTGGTAGCAAAGCCGGAAAGTCGCTCGCCATCCGAGTTATAGAGGCTGCCTTTTCTGCGAATGCCGCCTAACTGAGGGTCATTGTTGCAACTGCGACCATGCCGAGGCCGACGGTGATCTCCAGTCCACGAGACAGCTTGAGCCTCTGTTCATTGCGGCTGAACAGCCGGTCGAAGACCTTCCTGAAGGAAACAGCCAGCAGCGCGACGCTAGATAGTGTCAGGGCAACGCCGCCCAACATGAGGACTGCAAACAGCAGTCCTGCAGCGGGCACCCCGCGCGCAGTTGCATAGGTCATGACAAACAGTGTCAGCGGACAAGGGATAAGACCGGCCACGAAGCCAAAGCCTGCGCCCTGGCGGCGCGCATGGTTGTGACTGCTGGCGCGTAGACCCCTCCAGATCATCCAGAGACCGATCAGACCGATGGCACCACGGCTCAGGTGCTCCAGAACTGGCGACGATCCGGGTCCAGAACCGCCGAACATGTAATCGATCAGCGGCAGGGACAGAAGAACGATCAGGACCGAGATGGTGATATGCGTGGTCGCCAGGACAATGGCGGTGAGCAGCGCGCTCCACGGCCCTCCCTTTGAGCCCACAACATAGGTCGCCATCAGCAACTTGCTATGGCCCGGCATCAGCGCATGGACAGCACCCAGCAGGAGACCCATCGGCAGGAAGGCAAGGAACGCGACTGAGCCGCCGCCATTTGCGAAGGTGCTTATGTGCTCGCCGAATGCGAGATAGGTCACTTTCTGATACTCTAAAAGCCAGGTCAGCATGCTCAGGCCACCGTGACCGTCGCCCAGGCCAGCACCAGATAACGGCCGACCTTGGCGATGGTGACAAGCGTGAGGAATATCAGGAACGGAACCCGCAACACACCCGCGATGACGGTGATCGGATCGCCGATGATCGGGACCCAGCTTGCCAGCAGCGACCATTTTCCATAGCGGCGGTACCAGCCTTCGGCCTTGTCGAGCTTTTCCGGCGACACTGGGAACCATCGACGGTCGCGGTAGTGCTCGATCCCCCGTCCGAGCATCCAGTTGACCACGGAGCCGAACACATTGCCCAAGCTTGCGACACCGATCAGGGCGGCAAGCGGATAGCGATCGGCGAGGATCATCAGCGCAAGCACCGCCTCTGACTGTGCCGGCAGGATGGTTGCGGCGAGAAATGCAGCGCTGAACAGGCCGAAATAGGCCGCGAGGTCAGTGCTCACGCGGCCATTCCGGATGCAGGCGATCGATCATGAAGGCGTGGCTGTGTCGATTACCATGGCGGTGATGCCCCTCTATCAGATGCGGATCGTTCTCCGCCAGATCGTCATGGCTGTGCTCGACTTCCACTTCGTCAGAGGCCCGCCAGAGCCAGAATGCACATATAAGGCCAAGCCCGGCGATAATGGCAAGAATGATTGCCGTCAAAGGCAAGCCTATGGTCGCGCCGAGCCATCCTGACAGTGGATAGGTCAGCAACCAGGCGGCATGCGACAAAGCGAAATGGGCGGCGAACAAGGCCGGGCGATCCTCAGCATGAGCAGACCGGCGCAGCAACCTGCCTGAAGGTGTCTGTACGATCGAGTAGCCCAGCCCCATCACCAGCCAGATCGCCAGAAGCACGGTGTAGTTACTGACGAAGGCGGTCAGAACCAGTCCGGCAATGAGGATCGCCGCTCCGGACAGCATCACTGGCCTGTCGGCGACCCGATCCAGAAGATTGGGCAAGGACAGGGCGGCGAGCATCGAGCCGCATCCGAAAGCGGCAAGCGCAAGAGCCGTATCGGTCTGGGTAAGACCCAGCCCCGCTTGGACGAAGACGACGGTGTTGACGATGACCATGGCGCCCGCAGCCGAAACGGTGAGGCAAAGGGCAAGCAGACCGCGCAATCGGGGTGTCGCGAGGTATAGCCGAAGGCCACGGGTCGTGCGCGCGTAGATGCTTCTGCGCTCCTTGGCTGGATGGTTTGGCAGTGCCACGGATACGACCAGTGCCGCAGAGGCCAGAAATCCCACGACGGTGCCGGCAAAGAGCGAATGGAAGGAAATGACCGTCAGCAGGGCTGCCGCCAGCATCGGGCTGACAAGGCTCTCAAGATCGTAGGCGAGCCGCGAAAGTGATAGGGCGCGGGTATAGTCCTTCTCATCCGGCAAAACGTCGGGGATGGTTGCCTGGAATGCCGGGGTAAAGGCGGCGGAGGCCGACTGGAGCACGAAGATCAGCACATAGACCTGCCAAATCTCAGTGACGAAGGGCAGACACAGCGCCACGGCAGCCCGCACCAGATCGAGGCTAACGAGCATGGCACGGCGCGGCAGGACTTCCGCGAATGCGCCGGCGATCGGTGCCACCGTGACATAGGCGATCATCTTGATGGCGAGTGCCGTACCGAGCACAGCACCCGCCCTGTCTCCGGCGAGGTCAAAAGCCAACAATCCGAGCGCCACGGTCGCGAGACCTGTCCCAACCAACGCGATCACCTGCGCCAGGAACAGATGCCGATAGGTTCGATTGGCCAGAACGTCCAGCATGGCGGCTCCCTCAGAGATATTTGGTGATCGCCTTGAACTCATCGATAGACTTGCGCTGCTGGAGATCCAGCGCGCCAACGGTCTCGTCAAGGCAGTGGTCGAGATGATCCTGGATCAGCGTCCGTTTGGCGTTTTCCACCGCCTTCTCCACCGCGTGAAGCTGTTGGGCGATGTCGAGGCATGGCTTGCCTGCCTCAATCATGGCGATCACACTTTTCAGGTGGCCTTCGGCACGCTTGAGGCGCTTGACGATGTCGGGATGGGATTCGTGTCGATGCTCTGTCATGATGAAATTTCCTATCCCCCTGGAGGGGATATTTCAATGTGGATTCTTGTTTTCGTAATCAATGGCGGTTATCTCCTTGAGTATGCTGCTTCGAAAGGGACGAAGATTCGGAACTGGGTTCACGGCCGTGCTGGCCTGCATCGCCATGCTTGTCTTTGCCTTTGTGCCAGCGGGAACCCACGCACTCAGCCTGCATTCGCCTGCCTTTGCCGTCACAAATGACGGGCATTCCCACGATCACGGCGATCATTCGCACGATGATGATCTGGAATTTGCGATCGACGGATCGAACGCTCCCGATCATCACCACGCCGACCATACCCACGAAAAGGCAGGACTGGTCACTGTCGCAGGCGACGTTCTGCGCAACATCTTCCAGACGAGCTATGCCCTCATTGAGGACAAGTTCGACGGCGGTCCCCCGTACGGCATAGACCGGCCTCCGCGTTCCGTGAACCACGTCTGATCCACGCCGCATTCTGCGGTAGGTTCACCTCGTTTACGGATATCATTCATGAATACACCTCTTCCCGGAGGCGTGTGGCACGGGCATTTCACCCGGCACATTGCCACCACACTGGCGCTTGCCGCCCTGTCGCTGCTGTTGCTTGTAAGCACGGCCGCAGCCCATGCCGTTGCTGAAGGCGACAAGGGCTATATCCAGGAGATCACCGGGGTCCACCTGATCCCCTTCGTCTATCTGGGAGCAAAACACATGGTCACCGGTTATGACCATCTGCTGTTCCTGTTCGGCGTGATCTTCTTCCTCTATAGGCTGAAGCACATTGCCATCTATGTCAGCCTGTTTGCCGTCGGTCATTCGACGACGATGCTGCTCGGCGTCTATTTCGGCTGGAATGTCAGCGCCTATCTGATCGATGCCATCATCGGGCTTTCGGTCGTCTACAAGGCGCTGGACAATCTCGGCGCCTTCCAGCGATGGCTGGGTTTCCAGCCGAACACCAAGATCGCCACGCTGATCTTTGGCTTTTTCCACGGCCTCGGTCTCGCGACCAAGATCCTGGAATATGAGATTGCGGCCGATGGCCTCATTCCCAACCTGCTCGCCTTCAATGTCGGCGTCGAGATCGGCCAGCTCATCGCGCTCGCGATCATCCTGATTGCCATGAGCTACTGGCGCAAGACCTCCGGTTTCCTGCGCCATGCCTACACCGCCAATGTGCTGATGATGACCGCCGGCTGGCTGCTGTTTGGCATGCAGATGACCGGCTACTTCGTTTCCTGATTCAACAAGGATAAATCAAATGTTCAATTCCCAAGCTCCCAATCCCGACGACCTGCCGTCCTCGAAGCAGCTCGTCAAATCGACCGTGCTCTCCGTCGTTGCGGCCGCAGCTCTCCTCGTCACCGTCGTGATGCCGTCCGAATACGGGATCGATCCGACCGGTGTCGGCTCTGTCATGGGCCTCACCGAAATGGGTGAGATCAAGACGCAACTCGCCGAAGAGGCGGAACTCGATCGGCAGAACAGTGTCACCACTCCGACACCCATGCAGACCACCCCGCAGCAAGGATCAAACATCCTTGACCGGATCATCCGCGAGTTCGGTGTATCGGCAGCCTATGCCCAAGATGCCATGCGGACAGACGAGATGTCGGTGACACTCCAGCCCGGAGAGGCAACCGAGATCAAGCTGACCATGGTGAAGGGCGCAAAGGCCTCATATGAGTGGACGACTGAAGGCGGCGGCGTGAACTACGACATGCATGCCGATGGAAACAGTGGCGAAACCACGAGCTACAAGAAAGGTCGCGCCGAGCCCACGGACTCCGGCGAGATGGAGGCGGCCTTCGACGGGAAGCACGGATGGTTCTGGCGCAACCGGACCGGTGGTGCCGTGACGATCACCCTGAAGACCAATGGCGCCTATTCCGACATCAAGCGCGTGATGTAACTGCAAAGGCCGGCGGATCTCTCCGCCGGCCTTTCACGTTCTTGCTGTGCCAAACGGATCTGTTAGCGCATGCCAGCCAGTGTCCATGCCATGCCAAGCACGGCAGAGCCGAGAAGCACCGTCATCACCGACATTTTCAGCCGGAAGATCGCAAAGACCGCGAGCAGGGTCAACGTGAACGAGGCCCAGTCGATCGAAGACAGGACAGGCAGTTCGATCGATAGCGGCCCGGCCCGAACGACACTCACTTCAGAGAAAAGTACGTGCAGCCCGAACCAGATGGCAAGGTTCAGGATCACGCCGACCACCGCCGCAGTGATCGCCGCCATGCCGCCGGATATGGCGGCATTTCCCCGCAGCCTTTCGATGAAGGGCGCGCCGAGGAAGATCCAGAGGAAGCAGGGTACGAAGGTCACCCAGGTGGCGAGGACGGCGCCAATGGTCGCTGCCTGAAGAGGTCCAAGGCCGCCGGCATCACGGTAAGCACCCATGAAACCGACGAATTGCAGCACCATGATCAGTGGTCCCGGTGTCGTTTCGGCCATGCCGAGACCGTCGAGCATTTCGCCGGGACGCAGCCATTGATAGTTTTGTACGGCCTCCTGCGCGACATAGGCCAGTACGGCATAGGCGCCTCCGAAGGTGACAACGGCCATCTTGCTGAAGAAGACGCCGATCTGGGTGAACACGTTGTCCGGGCCGAGGGTGACGTAGAGCAGCGCTACAGGCGCAAGCCACAGAAGCAGAAGGACGACGGATACCCGAAGGGACCATCGCAGATTGGGTCTCGCATGCGCTGGCATGCCTTCACCGAGAGCAGAGTCTGCATCCGACAGAATTTTGCCACCCGCAGACTTGTGACCACCGGAGGCCTTAAACAGCGGCGAACCGGCTCTCGTTCCGACATAGCCGACAACGCCCGCCATCAGGATGATCAGGGGAAAGGGTACCCGGAAGGCAAAGATGGCGATGAAGGCAGCCGCTGCGATCACGACCATCGCCGGACCTTTCAACGCCCTGCTGCCGATGCGAATGACGGCCTGGAGAACGATGGCCAGCACCGCGGCCTTCAATCCGAAGAACAGCCCTGCGACCACGGACACCTCGCCGTAGAGGACGTAGATATAGCTGAGCGCAAGGATCGACAGGAAGCCGGGCAGGATGAAGAGGATTCCGGCCATGAGGCCGCCAGCGGTGCGATGCAGCAGCCAGCCAAGATAGACCGCGAGCTGCTGTGCTTCGGGGCCGGGAAGCAGCATGCAGTAATTGAGCGCATGCAGGAAACGGCCTTCGCCGACCCATTTCTTCTCATCAACGACGATCCGGTGCATCACCGCAATCTGTCCGGCTGGACCACCGAAGCTGAGCGCCGCCACCCGCAGCCAGACCTTGAAGGCCTCCATAAAGGAAATTCCATGCTCTGCCGACCCGCGTTGCGGCTCTGTCGATACCACGGTGTCGGACATCTCAGTCACCCTTCTTTCCAGCGGGCCAGTCATGGGTTTCGCCAGTCGCATCACGGCACCAGCGGTAAAACGCGTCGTAGAGCGTCATTCCGGCCTCAAGCTGTTGAAGGTCGTCGTTGAACATGCGCGACAGCCCGAGTGATGCGGCGAGCAGGCCCGCCACCTCGGGTGCGAGATCCGGCCGGGCCGTATCGGCGCCGCGGACGATCGTCGCCAGGCGCAGGAGAGGTGGCGTCGAAAGACCGAATTCCTCGATCATCACATCGAAGGTGCATAGCTCGTCCCGGTGGCTCCAGAAGACATCGTCGACATCGAATGGCGTTGCGCGGAAGCGATCGGCCACGGCGGATACTTCGCCTGGCGCGACGAACAGGAAGACCGCACCCGGATCGATGAAGCGCCGGATCAGCCACGGGCAGGCAATGCGGTCGATCTTCGGTCGCGATCGTGTCACCCAGACGGTTCGCCCTTGCGCGTCGCGTTCGGGCAACTGACTGGCGGGGACCAGAGGGAGGCCTGCGGATACCCATGCCTCGATGCCGTTCTCGAGGACTTCGGCGGACGCGCCCTGCGTTCGCAGATAGGCCGCCACGCCATGGCTGAGCTTCTTGCCTTTCTGGCAGATGGTCACGACCGGCTGCGTCGTGAACTGCCCTGCCCAGACAGCGACCTGATCGTAAGGGCGGCGCAGCGAGCCGGGGATCAGTCGCGGATCTGCCTGGAAGTCTTCGTCAGTGCGCACGTCGATGAGCACCGGGGCGCTGGGCGTGCCGATAAGGCGGTTCAGTTTATCGGGAGAAATTTCGAGAAATGACGGCATGGCGCGTCCTCCGTTAGCCGGGTTGATGGACGCGATTCTCTAGCATGACGCCTCGTGGGGTGATCGCGACCCCATGCGGCATCATTTACAGCAGATGTCTCGGCTGTCAAATCTCAGACATCCATATCCAAATTGCCGAGCAATGATTTCCATGCCCACGAGTAGACTCTGGCGAGCAAGGGATCAGCGTTTATCTGGTTACTCGGGCAGCGCGCACCAAACACTTGCCCGAACGACCGGTTTAGGTTCTGATAGTGTGGAGTGAATAGGCGAACCTTCATCCGCAAATTAGGAACCCGCGCTCTCTCTAAGAGCACGATAGACGCTCGCTCGACCGATTTTGAGCGCCTTTGCGATCTCTGTTGGCCCAATGCCTTCCGCTCGAAGCCGGCGGATTTCACTGACATCGACATGCGGCTTCCTGCCTTTGTAAACGCCTCTGCTTTTCGCTGCGGCGATGCCTTCCATTTGTCGTTCTCTGCGGAGGTTTGTCTCAAACTCAGCGAACACACCGAGCATATCGAGAAAAGCTTTGCCGGCCGCTGAGCTGGTGTCGATCGGCTGTTCCGTCGCCTTCAGCGTCACCCCTTTTTGCTTGAGCAGCCGTACGATGTCCTGCAGATCCCCAACTGACCTCGCCAGCCGATCGACCCGTGTCACGACCAGGCTGTCGCCGTCCCGCATGAATTCCAGAAGCGTGTTAAGCTCCTTCCGATCCTGTTTGGTCGATCCGGATTTCTTTTCCGCCCGGATGACCGTGCACCCGGCCGCCTTCAGAGCCGCCTCTTGAATCGCCAGATCCTGATCGATGGTGCTGACCCGCGCATACCCGTAAATTGCCATGAAACGTCTCATTAGGTTCTAGACGTTCTTTGGGTATCGTCTCATAACTGCAAAATCAACCCAAATGACACACTGATTTGCGTCTCACGGAGGTTGTCTCAGCAGGTATACCTGTGTGACAGCTTATCCTTGGTCATCCATATAGGCACTGGCACCCTATGCCCGTGGAGAGGATGAGGGAACCAAATGTCTGCTCGGTTGAGATGAAACGGGATAGACGTTGAACTTCCTCGAGAATGTGTTGCGAAGCTGATGGACGTGGTGTCATGTCACTATGTGGTCAGGCATGGCTTTGGGAGAGGACCGGCTCATGGGTGGAACCTATTTCGATGATGAGCAGGAAATCGGCCCGCAAGGGTTGGCAGTATTGGGAAACGTGCTTGCGGACCTGTTTCGGGATCAGGCTGACGTGTCGAACAAGGATCAAGAGCTTGACCTGGCGGCGGAACTGGTGGCCCTCTTCAAGTCGGGCTTTCGGAGTGAGGAAGAGCTGAAAGCAATGGCCGGGCGCAGTAGCTTTCTTCACCAACAGAATTCGTAGGTAACTGCAATACTAAGTTACGGTACGCGAGGCTGTCGGCATGATTGAAGATAAAGGACTTAATTGCCTCTCAGGAGAGAATAATTCCCTCCGATGATTCACGACGTGGCCAAGAAACTGAATTCAGTTCTGACAGCTGAAGATCTGGCACTGCTAGAGAAAGCTTTTGTGCGTATGTGCGAACTGCGCGGAGTGTCTCCTGCGTCGCCGTCGGCCCAGGAGAGCGCCAAGGTTCTGATACATCTATATCAGAGTGGGATTCGAAGCCGGTACCAGCTGGTAGCGATGCTGACGGGGCAAAAGTTTCCGTAGTGACGCTTCTGACTCATTGCTTTGCTGTTTGCGCCGATCTTATTGATTAGACCTGTGATCTGAACATCGCGGTCACGCTGCCGATGACCAAATAGTAAGTTTTGCTAACAAAAATAACGCCCGCGACGACTGATACACGATCGGATCGCCGCGCAGCGTTGTTGATATCACGTCTCAGATCACCGAGACATTTTCGGCTTTGGTTTTACCCGTCTTGCGGTCCTGGCCTACTTCATAGCGAACCTTCTGGCCATCCTTCAACGCCTCGCCGAAGCCAACTGCGGAGATGTGCACGAAGACGTCCTGACCGCCATCATCGGGGGTAATGAAGCCAAAGCCCTTGTCTTGCGCGAAGAATTTTACTGTTCCGGTCGCCATATTTGCCTCGTTGGTCGTGGGAGCCGCGAACGTAGAGGCTCGGTAGAGGAGCTGCAAGCCGGTCCACGAAGTTTTTACGGTTCCGTAGGGAAAGTGTGGCGATGGCAGCGCGTTACGAACTTGGGAGTGTGTAGCTTAGCTGGTTCATCTCGTTGACGGATGTGGCCTTTATTCAACAGGGCCTTCACAGGGCCTGCAGATCGAAAAAGTCCGGGCCGGATGCGATTTTGACGATTGGTTCCCAGCGCTGAGGAATGTTGGTTAAGCTGCTCGGCGTGCTGGTGCATGTGTCGCTTTGCAACGAGACAGATAGCGGCGTGAGCCTCGAGCGCATCTCAGATCGGCGGGCATCTGATGGATGCATAGTATGGTAGAAACGGCCGGAGCATGAGGCATGAGCAACTGGCTGGGCTTGGAAGTGCGCCCGCAGGCACCCACTCATGAAATGGTCGAGTTGGAATGTGGCGGCTATTTGCGGTCCTGGCAGAACACCACATTTGATGCGATGGAGACGAACCCAGCGTACAAGTCATACAGAAACTGCGTAAGAGAACTTTTCGAAGAATCACGAAGACAGACTGCGGAGGTCCAACATTGGTGGGACATGGCCGTGGATGTGGTAACGATAGTAGCGGTTTTGGCTTTTATTTTGATGTTATGGACGTGGCGGAACGGATTACGACGCTGATCCCGCTGTACGTGCCGCTCAAATCGTCTGGCGCATAATCCCAACTACTCGACAGTACCTTGAACGGCTGACGCTCATTGTCCGTCGACTGCTATATCTAGTGAGCATGGTGTGGGGGACGAACGTATTCGCAAGCTCCTGGCCCGACATCGCGGCCATGGCGTAGCGGAGGAACCACCTCATCCGTCTGCACTTAGTTGTCGACAGGCGGCTTGTGATGGCCGATCTCAATGAGAGCGCGTCCTTGTCTTAGCACCTGCTCAAAGACTTCGGTAATGGCCTCCGACGAAACGGGAACATCGGTGAATTGACGTGTCCTCAGGGCGATTGCTTCGCCCAAGCCGCCGATTTCGGCTTCCAGTTTGGCGAAATGCTCCAGCGGCTCTTGCTGCGCCAAGGAGACCTCGCGAAGCAATAGGGCGTTGAGATTGATCAAGGCCAGAACTTGCTTCGAGAGCGTCTCGGTATGATCGATAAGCGCAAGAAGTGCTCTTCCGCTGTCGTTGTGATTGGTCACCCTCAACTCCTTCACATCGCCGTATCTAAGTTCCAGTTGTCGTAACAGGGCGGCGAGAGAACATCACTCGCTGACGGGATTAAATCGATGTCATTCCACCAAAGGCTAAGTGATTTTTGATAGGTGCCAATTCTTAAGATAACGAGAAATTAGGTAATCCTGTTTTTAATGGGTCCGACCCATGCTTCCGTTCTCAAAGGAACCTCCATGCCGAGACTCACTATTGCTCGCCTGCTTCTCTCTTTCGCTGTTGTGGTCGTCGTTGGATTGGCGGTTTCGATAGGGCTCCAGAGCTTCACGCTTTCCCAGCTCAAGGTTAACGGCCCAGTTTATGACGGTATCATCGATGGCAAGGACCTCGTCGCCGATATCCTGCCGCCGCCCCTCTATCTGGTTGAGGCCTACATGCTTGCCAGCGAAGCGGTCCTTGATCCGAGTAAGGCAGAGAGTGCGTCCACCAAAATTGCTGCTCTGGCTACGGACTATGAAACGCGACGCCAATACTGGCAGGTATCGCAACTGCCGCAGGCACTCAAGCTCAAGCTTGCCGAGGACGTCTTGGTTAAAGGCGATGCGTTCTGGCTACTCTACAACGAGCGCTTCCCACGGCCCGCTGCGTTCGGTGACGCAGCGTCTGCAGTTACCGCGATCCGGAAGTTGGGCGAGAAGTTCTGGGCTCATGACACCGCCGTGCGCGAACTTGTTCAGATGGCGAACGCTCACCTGGTGCATGAGGAGAGTGGGGCCCAGGCGACTTCTGTTTCGCTGGAGCGTTTGGCATTTGCAGGCAGCGGACTGTCAGTCCTGATGTTCATCGCTGGTATCTGGTACTTCCGTCGGCGTGCGATCACGCCTCTCACTGGTATTTCCAGCTATATGGCTCATCTTGCCAGCGGTGATCTGACCAAGGAAGTGCCGTTTGGCGACCGTACGGATGAAATCGGGGCGATGGCGCACTCGGTTGAGGTCTTCCGCCAGGCAGCACTTGAGCGTCAGCGCATGCGTGAGGAGGCGGAAGGACTGCGTACATTTGCCGCGGCCGAACAGCAACGTCGGGCGTCCGCAATGGCCGAGCAGGCGGAAGCCTTGTCCCATGTGGTGGAGACGCTAGGTGCCGGTTTGGCGCGCCTTGCCCAATGCAACATCCGCTATACGATCGATGAGCCCTTCGTGGCAGATTTCGAGCCGCTGCGAAACGATTTCAACAATGCGCTCGCGTCCTTCCAGACGACGCTTGAGCAGGTACTGGATACAACGCGGGCCATTCACGAAAACGGATTGGAGATGCGCTCGGCTTCCGACAATCTGGCAAAGCGCACAGAACAGCAGGCTGCAGCTCTCGAGGAAACCTCCGCGGCACTGGAAGAAGTTGCCGTTACTGTTGCACAATCCTCAGAGCGAAGCACCGAGACGCGCAAGCTTGTCGCGGAGGCAAAGGTCTGCACAGAAGACTCCGGCCGGGTCGTTAAAAACGCTATCGAGGCCATGAAGAATATCGAGCGGTCGGCCGCGGAAATTGGCCAAATCATTGGTGTGATCGACGAGATTGCGTTTCAGACAAACTTGCTGGCTCTGAACGCCGGTGTTGAGGCTGCAAGGGCAGGGGATGCGGGTAAGGGGTTTGCCGTTGTCGCTCAGGAAGTCCGAGAACTCGCACAGCGATCAGCTGCGGCTGCCAAGGAAATCAAAACGCTGGTCTCGAATTCGGGTCAGCAGGTGAATGTCGGGGTCAAGCTGGTCGATGACACCGGCCACGCGCTCGCACGGATCGACACTTATGTTTCATCCATTGATCGGAACGTCGATGCCATTTCGACGGCGGCTGTCGAACAGTCTGCGGGACTGCGCCAGATCAGTATCGCAGTCAACGAGTTGGATCAGATGACCCAGCAAAACGCTGCCATGGTGGAAGAGACGACGGCGCTGAGTCATACGCTTTCATCCGCTTCGACCCATCTCTCAACCCTGGTCAATAGCTTCGTCCTCAACCGTCGAACAAAAGTCCGAGAAGGCGGCGAAGCATCAGCTATTGCAGCACATAAGTCTGCCGCCTGACAAAGTGATGATGTATGGAACCCGATAGCCTGCTGATCACGTTTCTGGCGCAGCTGGGCGTGATCAGCCTTACGCTCACAATATGCTCGGTTATACGAGATCGGGTCCGAGGGAAACTGACCCTGCCCGGCAAAATCGCTAGTGGTATGCTCTTTGGCGCGACTGCCGTGCTGTTGATGAATATGTCGGGCGAGCTCATTGCAGGTTTTCGCTTCGACTTGCGGATTGTTCCCATCGCTGTGGTCGGGCTTATTTCAGGTCCGGTCGGCGCGGCAATTGCTGCCTGTCTTGCGTCTGCTGCGCGCGTCTGGCTTGGCGGCGCCGGCGTCCTGCTCGGACTGACCGGAGTTTGGCTCGCTTTCGCGGTCGCATTCCTGGGCTATTCATTGGCCAATCGTGGCTTCAACCGATGGCAGGACGTCGTCACGTTCAGCGCCTTGAACGCAGGTATAGCGTTCTTCATTCTCTTGCTGTTACCGCCAAACGTTCGGGATCTCCTCACACAGCAGAACGCACACCTCATTCTTTTGGGCCTCAACTTCCTGGGCACGTTGATCTCAACATCCTTCATCCGCATCGATCTGATCCGTCGCGAGAATGCGCAGCTGAATGAACTAAACAGGCAGATCGTTAGCGCGCTTCCAGATGCATTGAGCGTCAAAGACCTTCAGGGCCGTTTCCTGATCGCCAATGAAGCGACAGCAAGCCTTATGGGAGCAACAAGTGCTGCCGCAATGGTGGGCAAGACCGATTTTGATTACTACAGCCGCGAGGAGGCCTCCCTTTTCTGGGAGCAGGAACAGGCCTTCGTGCGCGAAGCCAAGCCGGTAACACTCGAGCAGCAGTTCGAACGGAACGGCCAGACCGTCTGGCTGAGCACAATAAAAGCCCCGTACTTTGAGGCGGGAAACATCAAAGGCATAGTCAGCCACACCTCTGATATCACCGCTCGCAAGTCACTCCAGGCTGAGCTGATCTCCACGCAGGTTCTGCTGGAAACCGCAATGGCTGAAATGGCCGACGGTCTGGCGATGTTCGATCCGGATGGGCGGCTGGTGATGTGGAACCAGCGCTACCTGGAGTTTTTCCCTTACATCGATGAGCAAAGCTGTTACGGCAGAACCCTGGCGGATCTTCTGACTGCCGGTGTTCTACGCGGGGACATCAAGCTGCCGTTAGGTGCATCACCTCTGTCCTGGGTGCAGGATGAAGTGGAGCGAAGCCAGTCTGCGCAACAGTCCGACTTGAGGCTCAGCGATGGCCGTTGGGTATCGAAAACGACGCGGACTGTGAACGATGGGGGATGGGTGACGCTCTATTCCGATGTCAGCGAGAAGAAGGCGGCGGTTCAGCAACTGGAACAAATGGCGAGCAAAGATGGGCTGACGGACCTGGCAAATCGCCGTATCTTCGACCGACGGCTTGACGATGCTGTTCGCACAGCACAGACGTGTGCGACGCCTCTCTCCCTACTGTTGATAGATGTCGATTACTTCAAGGCATATAATGACACCTACGGGCATCCTGCAGGAGACGAAGTTCTGCGTCAGATATCAGGAGTGCTTCGCTCTGCCTGTCGTGGCGAATTTGATCTCGTCGCCCGCTACGGCGGTGAAGAATTCGCAATCATCTTGCCTGCAACACCTGAAGAGGGGGCGCATGATGTGGCGACCCGCCTCGCAACTGCAGTTCGAATGTTGGATATTCCGCATGTCTCCAGCACCAAGGGCCGCGTCACTGTATCGGTTGGATTGGCATCTCTGAGCGCAACGACAGATGACCCGCAACAATTGCTGAAAAGCTGTGACAAGGCACTCTACGTCGCGAAAGGTGCAGGGCGCGATAAAGTCCGCGCCGCGCCGAGACAGTCGCAACCCGAAAAACTCAAACCAACAAAAAGAACCACACACTCTTCCGATTAACTAATGGTTCATCATGTTTGCCTATGAAAAATTAGACAAGCATAATATTGATGGAGAGTAGGCATGCATGTTGTATCGATGAAGTTCGAACCTCCATCCGGTCTGAGGGATGACGGCTCTCCGCTTGGGAAAGCTGCAAATGTTTTCACGAGTCTTTCTAACACAGTTAGGCTTGCTGTTCTTGTGCGAGTGATTGAGCGGGAATGGTCGGTCAACGAGCTTGCTGCCGAGCTTAAAATCAGTCAGTCCGCCCTCTCGCAGCATCTGGGAAAGCTGCGTCAGGCGCGAATTGTTAAAGTTCGCCGACAAAGCCAGTCTATTTTCTATCGATGCGATGACGACCTGGTACTCCGGTTGTTGGCCGAAGCTGGCCTGCTGAGACGGTAACTGGTCAAATTCAGATGGAACCGCGCGTCGACATCGATAGAGCGCTGAAGGCACTGTCACATCCGGGACGGGTCGACTTTCTGATTTGGCTAAGCCAGCCTGAGAAGTACTTCGGGATAAGTGCTGCGGACGCCAAAGGCGGCGTGCCGGCGGGGCGTTTCGAACTGGAAGGTCTTTCGCAGTCGGCCGTGTCCCAAAACCTTGCAATTCTTCAGAATGCCGGATTGTTGAGCTCCCGTAGAATAGGTAGCTCAATCTTATACCGCCGGAACGAAGAGAACATCGCTCAGTTAAAGCGCTGGATCACCGACGAACTCTGAATTCGCGTTCGCCGGAAAGGTCTGCGCGAAGGCTGGCATCTGGAGCCTTCGAAGAAGCCCGTAATGGTGTCGACTTTCGAGCTGTGCAGACGCTGGAGCATGACAATTTCATGCAGGTAGGGGACAGTTGGTCGTCATTAAAAAGCGGGACCCCATATGACCACCACCACCACCAACGAGATCGCAGCTAAAATCGTGGAAG
This sequence comes from Rhizobium rosettiformans, assembly GCF_016806065.1. Classification (NCBI taxonomy): domain Bacteria; kingdom Pseudomonadati; phylum Pseudomonadota; class Alphaproteobacteria; order Hyphomicrobiales; family Rhizobiaceae; genus Rhizobium; species Rhizobium rosettiformans. The sequence continues at coordinate 91,796 of NZ_CP032407.1, read as the reverse complement.
ATCATGGCGTGACGCGTGCTCAGGCCAAAGCAATTGTCGAAGCCGTGTTCGCTGCCATCACAGCTGCGGCAGTATCTGATGACGAGACTTCAATTCCCGGCTTTGGGAAGTTCAAGGTCAAGCACACCCCGGAGCGCGAGGCGCGTAACCCGGGGACGGGCGCCACCATCAAGGTGGCTGCTGCCAAGAAGCTGGCCTTCACACCCGCAAAAGCATTGAAAGACGCATTAAACAGTTGAGCTGCAGCCGGCAGGCAGCTTCATGGGTTCAGCTTCCATACGTTCCGTACCGTAGCGGATGTAACTTCGTGGTAACCTCTTGGAGCTATCGTCTGCTTAAGCAAACTCAGCTCGCCGGTCCAATCTGTTTTGCGTACGGGCCGGCTTTTTTCGTGTAACGACGTCCGCGTTAGCGTCAGAAAAATGAACCGGGCATTGAACCCGCGGAGTTCCTTCGAGGGACGAAACTTCCCTTACAGCCCGCCGTATGGCGGGTTTTTTGTTTCGCAACGCTAATGCACCGGGGGTTTCCTGGTTTAGAGAGGCAGTCACTCCGAACTCTCAAGGCTCGCGCAATCTGCAAGATGTTTCTTGGTAGAGGTATTTTCGCTCTTTGACGTCGTTCGGCAGGCACAATTTTCCGAAGACCTGTTTCGTTGAGACTACTGCGGAGGAACAGATTTGGCGCTCGCGTTTGATGATTTTGACCACTCGCTCACAAGTCAGCCTTTGACACAGGCAGGCAAGGCAGCTGCCATTTTGCTGGCCATGGGCAAGGAAACTGCAGGTCGCCTCCTTAGGTACTTCACCCAGTCCGAGTTGCGGAAAATTATAGCGTCTGCTGAACTGCTTCGTACGATTCCGCCACATGAGCTCGATCAGTTTGTCACCGAATTTTCAGCGCTCTTCACTCAAGGCGCTGGCCTCATGGACAGCGCGAAAGTCATTGAGAGCATACTGGAAGACAGTCTAACGCGTGAAGATGTCGATGAACGGCTCGAAAGCTGCGCGGCGTTCCGCGCATATCAGGCCGCTACGTGTGATCGACTTGAAGACGCTGATCCCAGAATGATCGGGCGGATGTTGTCTCGCGAACACCCAGAGACCGCTGCCTATATTCTTTCCATGCTCCCGTCATCATTTGGCGCCTCGGTTCTAGAGGGATTGTCAGAGTCTCGCCGGGCAGACATCCTAAACCGCGCGATTAACCTGAAGAGCGTAACCCCGAAAGCAGCACTCATTGTTGAGAAACGCCTGGAACAGCTCTTCGCTAAGATCGATGTGCGGCGCTCTTCGGCAGGGGCGTGTGAGGTCGCTGACAAGATCAACAAGCTCGACAAACATATCGGTGAAAGCCTGCAGCAGTCACTTGATACGATCAACAAAAATGCGGCTGAACGCGTTCGATCGCAGATCTTCCTCTTTGATGACATCGTGCTCATGCCGCAGCATAGTCGGGCGCTTCTATTCAATAATATCGCCAGCGACACTCTAACCATGGCTCTGCGCGCGGCGAGCCCGGCGCTGAAGGAATGTGTGCTGAATTCGATTAGTCCAAGGGCTCGACGTTTGGTTGAGGCGGAACTACGAACTGGCGTTGTTGGCATAAAGCCGCGCGATATTGCACTGGCGCGCCGTAGTATCGCCCGACAAGCGATAAGCATGGCAACGAGTGGGTAGTTTCCGGTTATGGAACGCGGTCAGGGATCAGCAGCGGCTTGAACAGTGCTTGGTGTGACGTTTGGTGTGCATCATGCAATTGAGGTTGCGGGATGCCGCTATTCTGCCGTTCGTCCTGCGGTGGGACCTCTGCTCAATCAAGACCCTGAAGATTGCCCGTGAGTTAGAGCCGAACGGGAGGCCAACAGCTTCTGGAGTTTGGTGCGCAACATCGTCACGCTTCTCAAGCCGCACAAGGCCGCCGGCGACTTCAATTTGGTCGGAGACGACCCCGAGTAACCGGCCGTATTCTAGACAATTCGTCGAACAGAGCACGCAAGCCTGAATTCGGTGCCACCGCTTTAATTCATGCTTCACTGCAATATGCCAGTCTGGGGCTCATTCAAATGAGGTCGAAATGAGTGAGCCTACCAGTCAATCCGTCGATAAGTTTTATGGGCAGTGCGCGCGGGCGGGGCTGTAGTCGGCATTTGTGTCTTTGTCACTGCTCTGGCGGGCATCGAGTTGACACGCGGCACTGAACGGATTGCCGCAATATGGATTTCCAATGCGGTGCTGCTTGCCGCCGTGCTCAAAGAAGAGCGATCATCTTGGATTTTCCTGTTCCCGGCAGCGTGGCTTGGAAACATCCTGGCCAATCTCCAATCTGGCGACGGCCTGCTCACAGCCGCAACCCTTTCTGCCGTAAACATGATTGAAGTTCTTATCTGTGCTTTGCTCGTGACCGGCTTGACGAAAGAGCGTGATTTCCGGCGCCCGAGACCAATGTTCATACTCACCGCGGTCTCTATGGGCCCCGCCTGCTTGCTATCGGCTGGAATTGCAGCCTTCGCATTGTATCAGATGACCGGAGCAAGCTTCATTTCGGTCTTTGCGAATTGGTATGCGGCGGATGCGCTCGGCCTGATCACAGTCACACCCTTGCTGTTGATTTTGAACAGGGGGGACTTAGCTGACCTGTTCCACCGACGGGTCCTGCTTCGTACATTATTCGTTCTCGTCGTTCTTGTCACCGCACTTGCAGCGGTCTTTCTACAGTCTACTCTTCCGCTGCTTTTCCTCGCCTTCCCTGCAATTATTCTTGCGACGTTTTGCCTCGGATTTCCTGGAGCGGCTTTCTCCGTGTTTCTTACGGCCATGATCGGACTGTGGTCGACCATGTACGGGCTTGGGCCGATAGCACTGATTCAAGAGTCACTTCGGATCAAACTATATGCCCTGCAGCTCTTTACTGCGACTAGCTCGATCACAAGCTTTGCAATTGCATGTTTGCTTGGAGAACGGACGCTACTTATGTCCGCGCTTTCTCAGGCCCCGGATTTTCACTATATCAAGAACTTGCGAAGTGAAATCGTCTCAGCAAATCTGAATGTCGCAAGGCATGTCGGGCTCCGTACGACGACAGAAGTCCTCGGCAAGACTGACTTTGATTTCACGAACCGCGAGCGCGCCAAGGAGCTTTTCATCGAAGAGCAGGGCGTGATGTTCAGTAACAACCCGGTCAACAACAAGGTTGAACGCGTTCTGGATGCTCGGGGTAATGAACGCTGGTTCGAGACGTCGAAAGTGCCGCTGCACTCAGCAACGGGACGTGTCGTCGGTATGGCAGGCGTCACAAGAGATATCATGGAGCGGAGGTCGCTTGAGCTGGAATTGAAGGCGGGCAAGGAGCGGCTGGATCTAATCCTTTCAGAAATGTCTGGCGGTCTGGCTGTTATAAACTCAGACGGCTTCATCATATTCTGCAATGAGAAATACAAATCCTTATTCCCGCTGACTGGCGAACTCAGGAATCCTGGTGCCTATCTTCCTTCGATACTGGCACTTTCTAAGGAGAAGGGCGAGGCTCCAGGTCTCGATCCAAAGATTGCCATGCGCAAGCTCAAAGAGGGCGCAGACGATGAGCTGGAGTTATACAACGGCACATGGCTACGTATTCGATCAAATCCCGTCGCCAACGGTAATACAACCATTGTGGTTTCTGATGTTACCGATATGAAAAAGGCGTATTTCGAACTGCGTGGTATGGCCAAAAAACTCGAGCTGCTTGCCGACACTGACGGCCTGACAGGACTATTCAACAGGCGGTCTTTCGATGAGAGAATTGAACAAGAGATCTCCAGGTGCAGACGTAACCGCAAACCAATCAGTCTGATCATGATCGATGTCGATCGCTTCAAGGCTTACAACGATCATTATGGACACCAGGCCGGAGACGCTTACCTGCAGAATGTTGCTAGAGTTCTTGAAGCCACCATCAAGCGGCCGGCTGACTTTGTCGCGCGCTACGGCGGAGAAGAGATGTGTATCGTACTGCCCGAGACGGAGCAGTCGGGAGCGTTTGTTTTCGCCGAGCATGTGAGATTGGCCGTCAATCGCCTCGCAATTGCCCACGCTAAGAGCGAAAAAATGCACGTCACTATCAGTGCCGGTGTGGCTGCACTTGTCCATGATGGAAAGGCGTCAACGGCAGCAGAGCTTATATATCGCGCGGACACAGCGCTTTACACTGCGAAGTCAGGCGGACGCGACCGGATTGCATGTTGGAATGGCTCTGGCGATGGGATGCTGCGTAGAATGTAATTAGTCGCAGCATTGTGCCGGGCTATCCGGGATGGTCGAAGCAGACCAGCCGACCCGAAATTCAATAAGCAGTCACGGAGGCAAACTCATCAGCTGTCCAACCATCTCTGCCAGAAGTTTGTAACCCGCTATGCCACGAGCCCTCGGCGTATGGTCTTCGCGATAAAGCTTAGTCGGTTGGTTGCACCCATCTTCTTCATTCCGGAGCGAATGTAGTCGTTGACCGTATGCTCCGACAGGCTCAGGATCACTGCTATCTCAGACGATGTTTTTCCCTCGCAAATCCACCGTGCGATCTCCAGTTCCCGCTTGGTCAAGCTCACGGGCTTAGGATCGATGGAAAATTGTGTGGTCGTCATCGCTGCATCCAGCTCACGGGAGCATTTCGAGGCAGTCTCTGCATCGCTGTGCAAGGAAACCACGACATAAGTGGCGGTGGACATCGATGGATGAGCCACATAGCGGAGCGCTACATTGTCACCCAGACGAACAACCGACGGCCCGTCAAAGATGACTTCCGCATGGCCCAGCAAGCGCCGCCACTGAACGTCGAGTGCAAAACTGGTGGAGGGATCTAGAACAAGACTTGCAGCATCATCCTCTTCGTCCCAGCCGTAGACCAGTCTGTTGTCCTCTCCATCCTCGATCTGGACGTGTTCGTAAACACCCAAAGCCGACGCATTCCATCGCCGGGCTATGACGTCTATTCGCTCGCACAGTTCCAGCATAGCATCCTCTCTTTTTTGAGACGACGCGATAGAAGCAATGCTCCCAGTATCCGAGCCCGAAATGGTCATTTTCTCGCATGCCCCCTAAAAGTCGGTGATGGTATATTTTTGTAGAAGTGTCATGGTGAGCCTGTTCCGAGGGGACAGGGTTTTCAGGATGGTATTTCCCCCAGAAAACAACTGCGGCGGCGAACCTGTCCCCTCGGGCCCAATTGATGGGCGACCTAGCTCGGCGTCACGATGCTTGTTCAGAGACTTGCGGCGGCGATGTCCTGAGTTGAAGCAGAGGTGCGTGACTTTCATCTAAGCTTTGGGAGTGTCAACGTTTTTTTACACGTATGCCACCAACTTGTAGATGAAATGATCAAAATACTTCAATATTTAGAGCCTGGGATATGGATTCACCATCAGCCTTTGGCTTCATTTGCAGCCCAGCCAGCGTTCTTTTCGGTATTGCATTAAAATCATAGAACAATTCGATGGTCGACACCGGCAAAGACCTTTCTCCCGCTTAGTCACAATGACCAAATAATCCTTTCGTGACTTTCACGCTCTGCAACTGAGGAGGGCACTCCACATCGTTTTTGGGGCGCCGGACTTCATTCACCGGGGGCTTACCCAATTAACGGGCTTCAAAAGTAGAATTTTCTCGGCAAGATGCGCTACGAGTCGTGTCGTGTCCCGACACGATATGACCCGAATTCCCTCTCTCCATGCAGCACACTCGCGCCAGTCGAGATCTGCGTCCCATGGACTTTAAACAGGACATGTTCAGTCAGCTATAACAAGCGCTTGGTCCGCCAACTGCGTAATCGTAGTGATTTGATCGCTTAGAATTGCTGCCACTCTTCTTGTTTCAGAGCAGCGTTTCCATACATCGCGGCTGACCGTCCAGACGCTGGCCTGGATTCGATGGTAGGTGCAGTTGGAGCTGGCGCCCGAGCGGGGCTGTGCGGTGACGAGGAAGAGGTCTTCTGCGCAGTATAGTGCCTGCCCAATGTGAACCGTGCGATGAACTGGCGCAGCCGCTGCGTCTCGTTCGCAAGCGTGGCGCTTGCCGCATTCGATTCCTCGACCATCGCGGCATTCTGCTGGGTCACCTGGTCCATCTGGTTGACGGCCGTGTTCACCTCAGAAAGACCGGTTGCCTGCTCCCGTGCCGAGCTCGCAATCGCCTGCATGTGGTCGTTGACCGCAACGATGTTGTTCTGGATCGTCTTCAGTGCCTCACCGGTCTCGCTGACAAGCTTGACGCCGTTCTTGACCTCTTCGGAGGAGTTGCGGATCAGCTCCTTGATCTCCTTCGCAGCACTGGCGGACCGTTGGGCAAGCTCTCGGACTTCCTGGGCAACGACGGCAAAGCCCTTGCCGGCTTCGCCGGCGCGAGCGGCTTCGACGCCAGCATTGAGCGCCAGCAGGTTGGTCTGAAAGGCGATCTCGTCAATCACGCCAATGATATTGGAGATCTGGTTCGAGGACTGCTCGATGCGCGCCATCGCGCCGACAGCTTCGGCCACGATCTGACCGGAGCGCGTCGCGCTTGTGTCGGCGGCCTGGGTGGCGTGACGGGCTTCCTCGGCGCGCTTGGACGCATTTTTGACATTGACCGTGATCTGGTCGAGTGCGGCAGCCGTCTCTTCAAGGGACGCTGCCTGCTGCTCGGTGCGCCTCGAAAGGTCCTCTGCGCTGGAACTGATTTCGCGTGTTCCGCCGTCAATCTGATCAGTAGAGAGGGCAACCGCGGCGAGCGTGCTGGCAAGCTGAGTGACGGCTTCGTTGAGGTTGGTTCTAAGAGGCTCGAAGTCAGCCGCGAAGGGCTTGTCGATCGTAAAACTGACATCGCCTTGAGCAAGTTTGCTCAGGGCTGCACCAACGGTGCTGACCGCATGCACCCGGTCGCTCACGTCGGTCGCGAACTTCACAACCTTGATGACATTGCCCTTTTCATCGGTGATCGGGTTGTAGGACGCGTTGAGGAATAGCTGGCGACCGCCCTTGCCATAGCGAACGATGTCGCCGATGAACGCTTGATTTGCCCTGAGCTGTGGCCACAGGGTCGAAAACGCGATGTCCCCGCTAGCGCCCTGCTCCAGAAACATGCGATGCGACTTGCCCTTGATCTCCGCGAGTGTGTAGCCGGTTGCGTTGAGGAAATTATCGTTCGCCGTGACGACCTCGCCGGAGGGGGTGAACTCGATCGCGGCCTGTGCCTTGCCAATCGCCTGAAGCTGTCCCTTGAAGTCGAGGTTCTGGAGCCTTTCCTTTGCATCCGCCCACTCCACCACGAAGCCAGTGGTTTTTGCGCCTGTTTTCAGAGGCGTCACGATCAGATCGAAGGCTCTGTGGCCGACCCAGATTGTCGCTCTGTGCTGGTTCTTCAGGCTGCTCAGCATATTGCGCTGATGACCTGGGTTCTTGTGGAAGATGTCGATATTGCTACCGATCAGCTTAGAGAACTCGAAACGGGGTAGCTCCTTCTTCAGGTCACTCTCCGCTTCCTTCAGCAGTTCCTTTACCGCCGTATTCATGTAGCGGATGTTGAGCTTCTCATCTGCAATCATGATGTTGGCAGTAACGACTTCCAGAGACTCCAGTTGGGCACGGGTGCCGCTCGAAATTCCAAACATCGTTGTGTCCTTTGATGACGAGAGGTGTGTGAAGTGAGCGAAAAGTATACAGAGAAGTGATCAACAGGGCGAAACTCGGTAATCGTATATCTTATTGTTTTTTCGATTTTTTCTGTTGAAATTAATATCCCATACTTGGTTTCGTATGTGTTAATGCGCTTACATAAGGTGTCTTCTTCAGAACGGATGCCGTCCCGACTGGTTCTAATTGTCGCTGGAGTTGCCCCTTAAAAACCGGACAGGACCAGGTTTCTGAATGGCGGTTTAAGAACTCGCGAGGCGAGCGATGTGCGCCGTGTCGAGGACAGTTCGCCGCAGCTCTTCAATATCATCGGTGTAATTGATGGGATTGCCTTCCAGACCAATCTCCTAGCGCTGAATGCCGGGATTGAGGCAGCGCGTGCCGGTGAAGCCGGCAAAGGCTTTGCCGTCGTTGCCCAGGAAGTGCGCGAACTCGCCCAACGTTCGGCCAGTGCTGCTAAGGAGATCAAGGGGCTGATCCAGAATTCCTCGACCGAGGTCCCTCACGGCGGCAGATCGCGGCGATGCTGTTTTCGCCACGCAGGCCTTCCTCGACGATCCGGATTTTCTCCTCTGGTGAATGATGCTTGTGCGCGGCGCGGCGGATGTCCTTGATCGCCTTCTCGGTCGCGATGTCTGGGCCCAAACTTTTAGCTCATTTTCACTTCCTTTGAATGAGCTACGATGAGCCGAAAATCATCTTTTCTTCCAATTAAGAGATTTCTGTCTCATTTGCGCTGATCCAGAAAGTGAAGTCATCATTCTTGTTATCGCGCCAAGGGACATAGCGTGCTTTCCGTCGCTGCGTTATATTTGGTTTAGAGAAACTCTATCGATGTTAGGGCCCCTGTTCTAAGTCTTGGGACGCGCTAACTTTTCGTCAAGTGTAACGGCAGCTTAGGATTGTAGAATTGACCCAGGTCCCTGCTTTTATGGAAGAGCAAAAGCGGTTGCAGGCACTGCGGGACCTCCAAGTCTTGGATACAAAGCCTGAACCGGAGTTCGATGCGCTAGTCAAGGCGGCAGCACTGGTTTGCTGTACTCCTATTTCATTGATCAGCCTGGTGGAAGAAAACCGACAGTGGTTCAAGGCGAGCGTTGGACTGCCGGGTGTCACTGAGACCCCCCGGGATGTCTCATTCTGTGCGCACGCGATGCAGCAAGGCGCGCTCATGGAAGTAGAGGACGCTACCAAGGACCAGAGGTTCTCCGCTAATCCGCTGGTCAACGGTGATCCTGGAATTCGGTTCTACGCCGGCGTTCCTCTGGCCCTCACCAATGGTCAATACGTCGGGTCCTTATGTGTGATCGATCGCGAACCACGCACTCTGACGCAGCACCAACGAGATGTGCTTAACCATCTTGGTTACGCAGCCGCACGCGCACTTGAAGCCCGCGTTGCGGTTCAATCTGAGAAGGAACTGCGTCTCGTCGAGGCGAGAGCCGCTGCAATACTGAAAAGTAGCCCTGATGCCGTTGTCACGATGGGTCTCGACGGAAGAATCCAGCACTGTAATGACGCGGCAGAGCGCCTGTTCGCTTGCACTGCTGATGATCTCATTGGACAGTCGATTGAACGGATCTTGCCCGCTGTGCTTGAAGACAAAAGGTTGCTCGATGTCACCGCATGGCTGGAAAAGGGGACGGGCAAATTAGTCGAGAGTTCAGGCCTTCGATCGGATGGGACGTCGTTTCCCGTGTCCATATCTTTTGGCCAGGTCGTTTCAGGGTTAGGCAGTTTCCTGGGCATGACGGCAATAATTCGCGATATTGGCGACCTTGTGAAGGCTCGGGCATCAGCGTTCGAAAACCAACAACGTGTTCGAAGACTGTATGAAACGACTCCAGCCATCATGCATTCAATTGATGCGAGCGGGCGCCTTCTCACCGTAAGTGATCGGTGGCTTGAGGTGTTAGGGTATCATCGTGAGGAGGTAATAGGCCGTTTTTCGTCCGAATTCCTGACGGAGGCTTCGCGGCTGAAGGCACGTGCCGTTCTTCCTGAGTTCTTTAGAACCGGTCATTGCGAGCTGGTCGAATATCAGTTGGTCAGCAGCCGGGGAGAGATCATTGACGTGTTGCTGTCGGCGACGCTCGAACGTGATTCTGAACGTCGGCCAGTTCGTACGATGGCAATCATGGAAGATGTCACACTCCGGCGGCTGGCAGAGCGAAGGCTGGCTGAAGAAAAGCGGCGCCTTGGCTACATCATCGAGGGCACGCAGGCTGGCACTTGGGAATGGAACGTTCAGACCGGCGAAACCCGGTTCAACGAGCGGTGGGCCGAAATCATTGGCTACACCCTTTCTGAAATGCAGCCCGTATCGATTGATACATGGATGAAACATGCGCACCCCGACGATTTGCAATCGTCAGGAGAGGCTTTGCATGCGCACTTTGATGGCAAGTCGGATGCCTACGACTTCGAGGCGCGCATGCGCCATAAAGATGGCCACTGGGTTTGGGTACACGATCGCGGCAAAGTTATCACCAGGACACCCGACGGCAAACCGCAGTGGATGTTTGGTACGCATCAGGACATCACGCTTCGGAAAATTCAGGAAGATGCACTTCGCAAAAGCCGCATTTTCCTTGAACGTACCGGAAAGGTCGCGGGCGTTGGCGGTTGGGAGGTCGATCTGGCAACAGGTGATATCATCTGGTCCGACGAGACTTGCCAAATACATGGCGTCGAACCGGGCTATAGGCCGACGATGGATGAAGCAATTGCCTATTATGCGCCAGAAGCCCGTCCAATCATTCAGAATGCGGTAGAAAAGGGTATGGCCACCGGCGAAGGCTGGGATCTTGAACTCCCTTTCATCAAGGCGAGTGGGGAGCGAATTTGGGTCCGCGCCGTTGGTGCGGTTGAATTCGACGGCGAAAAGCCAGTCCGTATAAGCGGTGCATTTCAAGATATCTCCGAGCGTATTGAACAACGTGCCAGATTGGAACGGCTCAACGAGCAGATGGCTGCTGCAACCGAGAACGGGGGTATCGGTATCTGGGATGCTGACTTGCGGACCGGTCGAACTTATTATTCTGACATATGGTGTGAGCTTCTCGGTTACTCGCGGGAAGAGTTTGGTAACGCAATCGACAATTGGCTGGCGCTGGTCCACCCGGACGATCGGGAACGGGCACAAGCTGCCGATCGCGATCATATTGCGGGCGAGACCCCGTATTTCGAGGAAGAGTTTCGCATGCGCCGTAAGGACGGCAGCTGGGTGTGGATTCTTGATCGCGGTAGGGTCGTTGCGCGCAACGATGATGGAAGTCCGGTCCGGATGATCGGCACCCATATTGATGTTTCTCGGCGAAAGGCGGAGGAGGAGGAGCGGCGGCTCCTTGCGGAGCGCATGTCGATTGCCACCGATAGCGGCGGCATAGGCATCTGGGACTATGATCTGGTCATGAATGTCGTGACATGGGATCCTTGGATGTACCGCTTGTTTGGTTTGCCCGAGCGCAGTGGCGAGCGCGTTTCTGATCTGTGGCGCCGGCATATCCACCAGGATGACTATGAGCGAATTGAGCAAGCCGCTCATTTAGCGATCAGAGAAAACCGCCCACTCAACGAAGAATATCGGATCATCAGGCCTGACCATTCGACACACTACATCCGGATCTCGGCGAAGGTAGTCTCGGACGTGTGCGGTCAACCATTGCGATTGATAGGCGCAGCCTGGGATGTGTCGGCTCAACGAAAAATGGCGCTCGAACTTGAAGATCAGCACGAGCTTATGCGCGTAACCCTTCATTCGATCGGTGACGCCGTCATCACGACTGACGCTTTGGGTATCGTCCAGTGGCTGAACCCGGTTGCCGAACGAATGACCGGCTGGTCGGCGGCCGAAGCCAGCGGGCAACCGAGCAGCGTGGTATTTGATATCATCAATGAGGAAACCCGCCAACGCGCGCCAGATCCGATTACTGCGTGTCTGCGGAGCCTTGATATCGTCGGCCTTGACGAAAATACGATGCTGATCGCTCGCGACGGTCAGGAATTTAGCATCGAGGATTCAGCAGCACCGATCAGGAACTCCGAAGGCGACGTGCTTGGCGCAGTTCTGGTTTTTCATGACGTCAGTGAACAACGGCGTCTATCGCGGGAAATGCGTTACCGGGCAAGCCATGATCCGCTGACTGGACTGATTAACAGGGCCGAATTCGATAGAAGGTTGCAAACTGTTTTTGAAAAGTCCCGCTTTGACAGCTCTTCGAACGTCTTGCTTTATATCGATCTCGATCAGTTCAAGATCGTAAATGACTCCTGCGGCCACGCTGTCGGCGACGATCTGCTCAAGCAGGTTGGCAAGTTGCTTGCCGACACAATCCGTTCGGGCGATACCCTTGCCCGCTTGGGAGGAGATGAATTCGGGGTTATTCTCGAAGCCTGCCCCGCCGCGAACGCGACGCGTATCGCACAGGCGATGTGTGACCGAATGCGTGACTTCCGTTTTGTCCACGACGACAAACGGTTTCGAGTCGGCACAAGTATAGGACTTGTGCCGATCGATGGAACGATGCAGAGCCTTGCTTCGATCCTACAGGCCGCGGACAACGCTTGTTACGCCGCAAAGGAAGGCGGTCGGAACCGGGTCCATGTCTGGGTTAACACCGATCAGGCCATAGCTGCCCGTTCCGGCGAGATGCGATGGGCATCGCGCATCGAGCGGGCGCTTGACGATGACCAGTTTGTGCTTTTCGCACAGAATATTCGGCCCATTAGCGGGACGCCGGCTGGTCGTCATGTCGAGCTTTTGATTCGCATGAAAGATGAGGACGGAAGTTTGATTTCACCCTCAGCGTTTTTGCCGTCTGCTGAACGCTTCAATCTTGCGACGCGTCTGGATCAGTGGGTGCTGACACACGCGATCGATTGGATCGCTCGCCTTCCAGAGGCAACCGAAACGGAGACGATTAGCGTCAATCTGTCCGGGCATTCTGTCGGGGATCGGTCTTTTCACAGGCAAGCCATGGAGATCCTGGACGAAGCTGGATATGCCGTGTGTCGGCGGCTGTGTTTTGAAATTACCGAGACGGCAGCCATTACCAATTTGGCGGATGCTACGACATTTATCGATCAGGTTCGAAGCAGAGGCGTCCGAGTCGCGCTCGACGACTTTGGTGCGGGCGCGTCTTCCTTCGGCTATCTGAAGCGCTTCCCCGTTGATTTCCTGAAGATCGATGGACAGTTTATTCGTGACCTGACGAATGATCCGCTTAACGATGTGGCGGTTCGTTGTTTTGTAGATGTTGCGCGCGTTCTGGGTATTAAGACTGTGGCGGAATACGTTGAGAGTGCCGAGATACTCTCAAAACTCGCTTCCATTGGCGTGGACTACGCGCAAGGCTTCCACATTCACAAGCCAGAGGCGATTTAGCACAAGTTGGGAAATACCAGAAGCCATCTCTGCTACTGATCGATATTGATGGCTTCAAAAAAATCAATGATACCTTTGGGCATGAAGTCGGCGATCAGTTAGTAAAGATCGTTGCTGATCGATTGAAAGAGATCCCGACTGCCAAGGGCGAGCTCTTCAGGCTGGGCGGAGATGAATTCGCGCTTCTTCTTCCCTTCAACGATCAGTTTCGACTGGCGCGGCTCTGCGAGAGGATCCTTAAGACCGTTAAGCGTCCCGCGGGCTTCAGCGGCCACAATCTTTCTGTCACCTGTTCAATTGGATGTTGTACATCTGCGGCAGAAGGCTGGACCGTCAACGACCTCCTCAAGTCCGCAGATGTTGCTCTGCGTGAAGTCAAGAGATCTGTTCGAGGTACATACGAGTTTTTTGGAGAGCGAAGTGAGAGCGGTCTGACACTTAGATTGGCTGCAATTGCTAGGGTTCTCAATGCGGTCGCGGCCAACCGTCTTTTTCCTTTCTTCCAGGAAGAGATCGACTTGATCACTGGGCGCCGGTGTGGATTTGAGGCCCTGGCAAGGATTGTTGACCCAGACGGCTTGACTGTGATGCCCGCGGAGTTCTGGCCCGCGTTTTCAGACCCTGACTGTGCCAGGGCAATCAGCGAACAAATTTTGACCAAGACACTGATGCAAATGCAGCAGTGGACCGAGCTAGGTCTCGACTATGGTGTCGTCGGCATCAACGTGTCTGAGGTCTGTATTCGTGAACGATCCTACGCCGACCACATATTGACGGAGCTAGATCGCTACGACATTGCGCCAGGTTCTTTGATGATCGAGATTACTGAGACCGTAATCCTTGCTGAGGGCGAAGATGTCGTTCTCGAAAACATCCGGGCCCTAAAAAGGGCAGGTTGTAAGATTGCCCTAGATGATTTCGGCACTGGGTATGCGTCCCTGTCTCATCTCCGGGACTATCCCATCGACTACGTAAAGATTGATCGTTCATTCATTAAATGCCTACCAGAACACCCGGAAAATCGTACCATCGTCATCGCGTTGGTGCAGCTCTGCAAGAGCCTTGGATTGAAGGTCATCGCTGAAGGTATCGAGGATACACAGACGGCGTCAGTTCTGCGCGAGATGAACTGTGACGTTGGCCAAGGTTTCTTGTTTGGTTCCCCAAAAAGCGCCTCCGAATATGATGTTCGTCAATCCCCGATTGTGAGTTCAGGGTGAGCCTTTACTCTTCCTAAACAATGAACATCCATAATTTCAGATATGTGAAAATACGAGATATCTATGCGACAGCGAGATCCAACCTACAAGTATGCGATAAAGTCCTTCGGTACGGCTCGTAGCCCGATAATCTTCGCTCATGGGTTGGGTTGCGATCAGACGATGTGGAAGGATGTTGCGCCTGCATTCCAGAACAAGCACCAGATCGTCCTGTTTGATCTCATGGGTTTCGGCAACTCAGATGCTAGCCATTTCTCGTACAAGCACTATCAGGCCCTCACAGACTATGCAGATGATTGCATTGAAGTAATTGAACATTGTTGCACTGAACCGGCAGCTTTCGTTGGTCATTCCGTCAGTTCGATGATCGGGGTCCTGGCAGCAGCCAAACGGCCTGAACTGTTCAGTCAGCTAGTTCTTATTGGGCCATCCGCTTGTTACCTCAACGATGGTGATCGCTATCGCGGGGGATTCGAGAAACAGGATATCGAAGGGCTGATCGACGCCATGCAGTCCAACTATCTCGGTTGGGCAGGGCAAATGGCACCCGCAATCATGGGTAACTCCGACCGTCCAGAACTGACGGACACGCTGCGCGAAAGTTTCTGCAGAACCAACCCTGAGATCGCCAGGCATTTCGCGGCTTTGACCTTCTGGAGCGACAACCGATCAGACCTGGCAAAGGCTTACACACCGGCGCTGGTCTTGCAGTGCGCCGAGGACGTCATCGCTCCGGTCGAGGTTGGCAAATATGTAGCCGACCAAATGCCGAATGCGACCTTTGTTCAACTCAAGGCAACGGGACATTGCCCACACGTCAGTCATCCGGCCGAGGTCATCCAAGAGATCGAACGATATGTCGGGTCAGCAAACTCTCATCTCTGAGGCCTACAATGGCGAGGTTGATTGGAACGATGCCCCGTGTGCGTTGGTGGTCGTTGACGCCAACTTTTGTATCCTGCGCGCCAACGCCTGTTTCGGCGGACTGACCGGCGCGTCCGAACGCGAGATAATGGGCGAGCGAATTAGCCGGAAGTTTACGACCGCAAGTCGGCTCTATCTTGAGAGTGTTCTCATTCCGCTTCTGCATATTGAAGGCCGCTGCCACGAGGTCGCACTAACGGTGCAGGGAAATGCCGAGCCATCGCCGGTTCTGGTCAATATCTCGATGCGCAACCACCTGGGTCCTCGAGTTTACGATGTGGCGCTTTTTCGAGCCTCCGCTCGGCGCTCGTTTGAAGAGCAACTCGTAGCCCTGAGACAAGACTCCGAACGACGCGCAGCATGGCTCGCACAGCTTGAAGAGCTGTCTGGCGTTGGTGCCTGGACTTATGAAGTTAGAACCGGCCGACTGTTGTGGTCAGATCGGGTGTACGACCTCTACGGGGTGCCGCACGGCGCTCCAGTGACATTGGAAATGGCACTGGAGCCCCTTTCCGCGGATGTCCGCCACGGTATCGAAGCTATCACGAAGAATCCTGAGCTGTGTGTTGAGCCCATGGTGCAGGAGTTTGATTTTCGCCATCCCTCTGGACAGGTGCGCCGCTTTAAAAGCGCTGGGCAGTACAGCCTGAACCATCAAGGCGAGCCCGTGATACAGGGTGTCCTCCAAGATGTGACAGAAGCTCATAATCGCCAGCTTGATCTGTGGAACGCCGCCCACATCGACCAGATGACAGGTCTTGGAAATCGATACCTGTTCAACGCAGAGCTGGGACGCAGAGCAGATGTTACGCAAGCGGTTAAACCATTCAGCTTGATGGTACTCGATCTCGACGGCTTCAAGGCCGTCAATGATACGTTTGGTCATCATGCCGGCGACGCAGTCCTTCGGACAATCGGTCGAAGGATAAGCAAGCTGGATTCGTTGATGGCCTTTCGGCTCGGCGGCGACGAGTTTGCCATGATCCTCGAACGCCATCAGGGCGCGGATACCGCTGACAATTTTGCACGCCGGTTGCTGTCGGAAATATGTCGACCGATCGACATTGGCAGACAGGACGTCACTGTAAGTGCGTCGATTGGCATCTCGGCATATCCATCGGATGGCAAGGACAGTGACGCTATTCTTCGCGCCGCCGATTTCGCCATGTATGCAGCAAAGAATTCCGGCAAGAACAGGTACGCTCGCTACCGCCAGCAACTGGGCGAGGGAACACAGCTGGTTGCCGCATCGGCCGATCATGAAGATCTGCCTGCACCACCAACTGGTAAATGACTGATTTTACTCCCGTTGTGGGGAGGGGGCTCCAATGCACTTCATGTCGACAAAACTCGAACGCGCGAAACTTGCGTCTCTCGAAACGATCTCTGCGAATAGCCGTATTTGGCGAAGGTTCTCGTAGCATGTGCCGTTTTGCAAATGCTCTGCCGCGGCCAGACACTTTTAACCCTAACAGCGTGACACAGCGCGTTCGTTCAACGTTCAGACTGGAGGATACGAGATGAACACCATGGCCTTGAAACTGCTCATCACCGCCGCCGCTTTTATCAGCCTGGCGGCAGCTCCTACAATGGCACTGGATGCACCCAAGGGCGAAGTAATACTGACGATCAAAGGATCGGACCTCGCCAATCCCAATGCTGGAGAGACAGCACAATTTGATCTTGCCATGCTTGAGGCACTCGCCGGTCGTTCGGGCAAGATGGAGACGCCATGGACAAAAGGCGAGATCGAGTTTTCGGGACCCTTTCTTCGAACGGTACTGGAAGCGGCTGGCGCTAAGGGAACGACCCTTAATGTGAAGGCGCTCAACGACTACGTCGCGGTGGTTCCAATGGAGGATGCCGCAACGATCGACACAATCCTTGCCACCCGTATGAATGGTGAGCTGATGTCTATTCGAGACAAGGGGCCGCTCTTCCTCATCTATCCATTCGACACTGACAGCTCTCTCTACAATGAGAAGTATTTCTCTCGATCGGTCTGGCAGATCAAGGAAATCGAGGTCACTCAGTGATGCAGACCATTCAGCCAGTCAGCATTGAGGCTCTTCGCACGGCCAGCAAGGTGACGGTCGCCCTGCAGATCTTTGCAGCCTTGCTGCTGATTGGACTGGTCGCAATATTTCTGATGATTGCCCACAGGTATACCTCCCTACAGGATGGCATTCGTGAAAACGCATTGTGGTCAATTTATCAGCTCGACCGAGAGACACGGAAGTTGCACGAGGCCGTTCATCTATCTGCCATGGCACCGGAGGTGTCGGCCGAAACGCTTAAAGGTTTATCGAACGGATATGATATTCTTTACTCGCGAATGAAGATCCTGGAGGAGGGGGCGTTCGATCGGAAGTTCGGCGGTGATCAGGATGCAGGTCCAGCGATTGCGAAAATCTTTGACACAATCCGCAGTCTTGAGCCGATTCTTGATCGCTATTTAGCCAGTGGAACTCTCGGACCGGAAGATCTGGCGCGAATGGATGCGTCTCTTGAGCCGTTGCTTACCAACACTGAAAGCCTCCTGATTTACGCCAACAATGCAGTGAGCTCAGACCGGGCTGACGCTCGTGCCGCGCTTCTGTCGCTTCAACTGAGATCGGCAGTACTTGTCGCCCTTCTCGTTGCCTGCGTCGGTTTCCTGATCTTTTCCCTGCGCCGTCAACTGTCGTCGGTGCGCACAGCAGGTCTTGGTTTGGAGGCCATGGCGCAAGACCTTCAGAAGTCCTATTTTGCCGCCGAAGCTGGTAATCGTTCCAAGTCGCAGTTCATGGCGACTATGGGGCATGAAATCAGGACGCCGCTGAACGCGATACTCGGGACAACCGAACTCTTGCAGCTTTCTGGACCGGACCGGGCCGTTGCCCAAGGTCTAACAACAATTCAAAAGTCCGGCGAGGCTCTGCTCGAGGTGATCAACGAGATCCTCGATTATGCCAAGCTCGACCATGGCAAGCTGACCACGGAGATGCGGCCACTGGTGGTCGCAGAGCTCGTCGGGTCTGTTGTTGATATTCTTGAAGATCGCGCTGGTGAAAACGGCAATTTGATGCGCGCGATCTATCCGGAGGCGCCCGCATTCCCTGCGATTGAATCTGATCCCACTCGACTACGGCAGGTCCTGCTTAATCTTCTCAGCAACGCTTTGAAGTTTACTCAAAACGGTGTTGTGACGCTCAAGGTGAGCGAGCAGGTGGTTGAAGGCCGGTCGTATGTCAGGTTCGATGTGACCGACACTGGCATCGGCATTGACCCTGAGGGCATCGGCAAGCTGTTCAAGCCATTCTCACAGGTAGATGCAACGATAAGCCGCAAATACGGAGGCACGGGCCTCGGACTGACGATTTGCAAGGAAATCATCGAGCAACTCGGCGGACGTATTGGTGTTACAAGCGCCAAGGGGGTGGGCAGCACGTTCTGGTTTGAGGTGCCGGCCAAGCCAGCCGAAATGCCGATCTCCGTCGCGCGGTCTGGTGGACGCGATGTGATCCTTGAGAGGCGGCGGGTGCTCCTTGTGGAGGACAACAAGATTAATCAGCAAGTGGCTATCGGCTTTTTGCGTCATCTTGGGCAGTCAGTTGTTGTCGCCAACGATGGCCTTGAGGCAGTGGAACTCGCCAGGGCAGAAGACTTCGACCTCATCTTTATGGATATGCAGATGCCGAATATGGACGGCATCGAGGCCACACAGCACATCCGCAAGCTTGAGGGGCGACGGGGTCAGGTGCCGATCGTCGCCATGACAGCAAATGCCTCCGAGGATGATCGCCAACGTTGCGACACAGCGGGGATGAATGCATTTCAGTCAAAGCCCGTGACCTTGGCGAAACTGCGCGAAAGCCTGCAGACACATGTATCCGTAGGCGACTCCGCTATCGCGCCCCTCTTTGTGTCTCCCAGATTGGACGATAGCTTCGAGGAAAGGCGCAAGGAGATGGTCGACGCCCTCGGCGAGGAGGTGTTTATGGAATTGGTCGCGAGCTTCTTCAACGATGCCGACGTCTTGCTGCAAAAACTGCAGCGTTGCTCAGAGGACGGTGAGGATGCAGAGCAGGATCATCTGCTGCACACCCTCAAAGGTGCTGCCAGCAGTATCGGCCTGCAAGCCTTCGCCGCGAATTGTCAGGAACTTCGAACTCGGCCCCTGACCCGCCAAAGCGTGTCGGATCTAGAAAGGAACATCGAATCCTATAGATCCCTTTTGGCCGCCTGACCGAGTGTGTGAATATGCGTATTCTTCTTGTCGATGATAATCCGACCAATCTGACATTCCTCACAAAGCTTGTCGAAAAGCTGGATTGTGTCGCGCTAGCCTATGCTGCGCCGAACGACGTGTTGGATGAGCTGCCATCTCTCGATTACGACGTGGCTGTCATTGATTATCAAATGCCGGCTTTGAACGGCATTGAACTGCTCAACGAGATAATGCGGTTCGAGAAATACCGCGGCAAGCCAGCGGTATTCGTTACGGCTGACAACGACCAGATGGTGCGCATGGCAGCCTTAGAGGCGGGAGCTATTGATTTCCTCACCAAACCAATCAATCCGCTGGAATTCCTTGCACGCGTCCGAAACCTCCTATCGCTTGTCATCGCGCAGAACAAGCTTGCGGACACAGCCGAGTGGCTACGGGCCGAGGTCGACAAAGCAGTAGCCGCGCTGCGATCTCGTGAAGAAGAGATCATTGATCGCCTCACGTTGGCTGCCAGTTACAAGGACTCAGAGACCGCCAAACATACAAGAAGGGTGGCAGATTACTCTGAAGCGATCGCTCGGGAGTACGGATTGCCTCCCGAATACTGTGCCGATATTCGACTGGCCGCTCCGATGCACGACATCGGCAAAGTCGCGATACCCGACGCTGTCCTGCTGAAAAAGGGCAGTTTGACAAAGCAGGAATATGCGGAGATGCAGAAGCACACTCTTGTCGGCTGTGAAATCCTGCGAGAATCCCAGTCCAGCCTGATGCAGCTGGCAGCAGAAATCGCTGGCAACCATCATGAAAGGTGGGATGGAAAGGGGTATCCGCGGCAACTTTCTGCGCAGGAGATTCCCTTATCTGCTCGCATCGTGGCGCTCGCTGACAATTTCGACGCCTTGACCACGGTACGGCCCTACAAGGAAGCTTGGCCGGTTGAACGAGCAGTCGCTCACATCATCGCTGGAGCTGGCAGCCAATTCGATCCCGCTTGCGTGCAAGCCTTCCAAATGGCACTGCCGGAGATCACGAATATCATGCTGGACCACGCTGACGATGCTGGTGCCAAGGCCCTATTGCATTCTCACGACGCAAACTCGATGCGCACTGCATAGGTGAGGTTTCAATCAAATCGGCGGGATAAGGAGACGATGCGCGATCGACGTCTCTGTCTCGCTTGTTTCAAAAAGGAATGAGGCACGATCATCATCGTGAGGGGCCTGTGCCACAGGGGACAACAAGAGTTGGAGTTCCAAGGAAGAGCGCATGGACATCGCGCTCGCAGTGCTGGTGTACCGGCGTATCCGATTTCAGTGGTAGGTTGACGAGAGCGTTAAAAAGCGGCTCGGCCGTCCCACGCCCAACGAGCGGAGACCATATACCCGCGTATTCAAACCGTTGCTTCAATCCAGAGTGACGGTTGCCGAAAACTGCGTGCCAGCTTGCGACTGGATTTCGTATGTTCCATCCAGTTGGCGAACTGATCCGTCTATCAGACGCGTACCCGTTCCAGACGAAACGGCGCTGACGTCGAAGCCCACGCCGTAGTCCGTGATGGTCAGGATGCTTTTTCCCAACTCTTCTGATGCCGCTAGAGCAACGAGCAGGCGACCCTCTTTTCCGTCAGGGTAAGCGTACTTGATAGCGTTGGTCACAACTTCATTCACCAGCAAGGCCAGAGCTGTCGCCTTCTCTGCTGAGACTGGCGTAGATTGCAGATCGAAGTCGACACGAAGCTTTGCATCATGCGCCGCAACTGCGCTGCAGACGACTGCCCGGGTAAGCTCGGCTGCATCGATCTGTGCATACGTATCGTGCTTGTAGATCTGCTCGTGAACCGCGATCATCGATTTGATCCGGCTGTTGAGAGCCTCGAATCCTTCTGAACCACGCAGCTGGAGCCGGACCAGTGACATCACGGATTGCAGGTTGTTCTTCACCCGGTGATGGATTTCCCGCAACAACATCTCGTTGGATTCGAGCGCCTTGGCGAGTTGGGCCGATTGCTGCTCCTGGGCTCTCAGGAGATGCCGGATCCACCATCCAGCAATGGTAGCGCCGCCGATGATTATGACAGCGACTACACCCAGCATCAGCAGCGTCTGCCGAAACGGTTGAATGAGGAATTCATAGTCTGCGGCGGCCACGGCTATGAAAGGTGTCCCTTCCACCCGACGATAGGCAACTACACGACGCACTCCGTCCATTGGCGATGTCTCTGCACGATAGGTTCCTGCCGGCGCTTCCTTTAGATACTTTGTGAAGAGAATGTAGCCCGACATGTCCAATGTCGTTTCGGGCAACGGATATCGCGCAACCAGCATGCCGTCATCGCGAATAAAGCTGACGGCATAATCCCCGCCCAGATCGACCGTTTCCCAGATCGGTCGCGTGATCTCTGCGGGAACGGACACCATTATGGCACCCATGAACCTGCCTTCTCGCACGATACGCCGACTGAAGACAAAAATTTGGTCACCGTTCAGGCGGCTGATTAAGAGAGAGGAAACATACTCTATCTGTCCATTCCTTACGGCCGTAAAGTAGTCGCGATCCGTGATGTCGACAGGCTTGATCTCGGGGTCGGTCGAATAAAGGGTTCGGCCTTCAGCATCGACAACGTAGGCCTGGACGCCAATCGGCAAGCCTTGGGTTGCGACATCCATGTCACGGATGTTCCCGTCGAACCTCAGGTCCGTGAGGCGAAGTGCATCATCAATCCGGCGCACCGTCTGGGTTCCCATCTGATGGATCCAGGACACATGGCTTGCGACGATCTTGACAGAAGCTACCGCGCGCTCTTCGGCACGGTTGATGGTCGCGAAATAGGATTGTGCGGCCCAAGTGCCGAGTATCGACAAGAGCGCGACAAGAGCTGCAGCAGTCGCAGCCGCTGCGACCTTCGACACCGATCGGGTAGATCCGCCTGATATCACCGCCCATCCTCCCGATGATGTCCGGTTGCTGTTGTGAACACAGCTAAAGAGACGGGACACAAAGATCAACGGAAATCCAAACAGCTCAGTCGGACAGCGAGATCGGCGTGCTATCAATCCAGTTGTAGGCCGCCTGGACTAGGTCGAGGTCGGATGCGTAACTGACTGCAGCAGTTGCGACGACCATTTGGGCCACGGCATCTGCCACGTTGCCGCGGTTATGTTCGTTCGCCTTAAGGACGATTTCCCTCAGTTCATCGCCATCCCGCCGGTAGCGTGGAACAGGCCGATCGCTGCCGTCATAAGCTTCTCCCGCTTGTCCGGGTCAAGTCCACCTGCTGCAAAAGGTCCAGCGCTGCCAAGCGTTCTACTATGCGGTTTTGCAGCTCACTCATCGGATGTTCCGTTGCTCCCTATGTTAGTCCATCAACCGGGCAGCGCGGCCGCTGCGCTTTTGGGCACTATTGTAGTATTGCGATGCCTGCTGAACGGAACGGTGCCTTGACTGCTCCATCGCTTCAGGAAGAGGAATGCCACGATTGGCAGCTTCTGTCAGGTAGCCAGATCGTAGACCATTGGCCGAAAACTCCGCAGGATTTAGCTCGGCCAGTTCGACCCGGTGCTTGACGATGTCATTGATGGCCGTTGGGTCTAAGGGCCGGGGCGATAGATTCCCCCAACGATCAATCGCCCGGAAGATACTGCCCTTGTCGATCTTTCCCGCTTCAAGCCACGCATTGAGGACGTCTACCGGCCGACCGGTGAGGTAGACGACTTCATCGTTCTCGGCGCCACTGGTCTTGGTGCGGCCAAGATGAATGGATAGCGATTGGAGGGGAGGGGCCCCGTCGATCCGGACCGACTCTTCCGACTGCAGTTGCTCTTTCCGGAGACCAGCGATCTCGCTGCGGCGCCGCCCACCGGACGCGAAAGCCACCATAAGGATGGCCTTGTCTCTGACGTCGCGCGGGCTATCTGTGCGGCACGTACCGATCAGCTTCGCCAAGGGTAGCGTCGCCTTAACTGACTGGTGCCGATCGGAGTTGTATGCGTGTTACATGACAAAGCTTGCGACCGACCACATTGAACACCGCTACAAGCGCCATCGGTTTCCTGCCGAGATCATCGCGCACGCCGTATGGCTCTATTACCGCCTCCCGCTGAGCCTGCGGGAGGTCGGGGACCTACTTGCCGAGCGCGGGATCGATGTCTCATTTCAAACAGTGTCGGAATGGGCCGTGAAGTTCGGGCGTAAATTTGCCGACCATCTTCGCCGACGATCGCGAGGGAAATTTGCCGACAAATGTCATCTTGACGAGATGGTCGTTTCCATCAAAGGAAAGAAATACTGGCTGTGGCGCGCCATTGATGCCAACGGCTATGTTCTCGACGCCCTCCTGCAAAGCCGTCGAAACAAGAAAGCCGCTTTCCGACTGATGCGAAAGCTGCTGAAAAGCCAAGGTTTCACACCGCGTGTGATGGTGACCGACAAGCTGGGGTCATACTCCGCCGCAAAGGCCGAGTTGATACCCGGCATTGAACATCGTTCACATAAGGGCCTTTAACAATCGAGCGGAGAACTCCCATCTGGCTGTGCGCCGACGAGAGCGGCGCATGATGCGGTTCAAATCGGTTAGACAATGCCAGTCTTTCGTTTCAGCTCACGGCCAGATTGGCAACCTCTTCCTTCTCCATCGAAAGCATCTGACTGCCGCCGATCACCGCGAACTTCGTGGCGATGCCTACACGGCATGGCGCGAAATCTCCTTGTCGATCAATGCGTGAAAGCCTAACCGAGACCTCTCATCAAACGGCGTTCGGTTAAAGCGACGCCGTCGGTGCGCTCATGGAAGTAGGTACCGCGCCGCAAATGGGGCTAAGACCGATGTTGCCACAGCGTTAAGCGCCATTGCAATGCCGGCGAACAGTCCTGCTGTGGCGTTTACCTCGTAGGCGCGAGCCGTACCGATCCCGTGGGACGTCAACCCTACAGCAAATCCACGAGCGGCGTAGTCGTTTATTCGCATCATGGTCATGAAGGGCGTAACGATCAGCGCGCCGAAGATGCCGGTCAGAATGACTAGTACAGCCGTCAATGAGGGATCGCCGCCAAGCGATTGTGAAACCGCCATCGCCACGCCGGCTGTTGCCGATTTTGGAAGAAAAGACAGCAGTATGTCCCGCGGGAGGTCAAAGACTTGGCCGAGCGCGATCACAGAGGCCATAGCCACGATTGAACCGACCAGGAGCGCCACAGAGATCGGCAGCAGTAAGGCCCTGACTTCGTTCCATTTCCTATACAAAGGTACGGCGATTGCCACTGTAGCTGGGCCCAGCAAGAAGTGGATGAATTGGGCTCCCGCGAAGTAACGCTCATATGGCACTTCGGCCGCGATCATCATGACGGAAAGTGCAAGTATGGAGATGAGCACTGGATTAACCAGGGGATGCCGTCCCAGTCTTTTTGAAAGCTCGGAAGCCAAGATCCAGGTAAATAGGGTCAATGTGAGCCATAAGAGAGGGGAGGCTGAAAGGTAGACCCAGAGCTCAATCGGCGATCGGTTCATGACCGACGCCGTACAGAGATCAGCTTTCTGACCAGGATGAATGCCCAAACCGTGAGCATCAATGTGATAATCGCGGACAAAATGAGCACGGCACCGAGTGCCCATATCTGAGCACTCAGAATGCTGGCCAGCGCTACGACGCCGACACCTGCCGGTACAAAAAACAGCCCCAGATTTGACAGTAGGGTTTCGGCGGCCTCATCGATACTTGCTGCTTCCTGCGTCCATAGGCGATCCAGTACCGGAAGAGCTGCAAACAAGAGCACAAGCCCCGCCACGGGACCTGGTATGGATACTCCCAGCAAGAACACAAGGCTCTCGCCCACCAACTGGAACAGCAGAAGGACGGCAAGTCCACGAAGCATCGGGCTCTCCTAGAATCGCATTTGGGCCAACAGCCCCGGCATTTGAGTGTGTCGTCAAAGACTGCGCAGTTAAATTCTCAACCCCTTCGATCGATGGACAAATTTAGCTTAGAAGGCGGGATGCACGGCCGCTGCGTCTCTGTGCGTGGTTATAGTACTCCGCAGCCTGCTGCACGGATCGGTGACGCGACTGCTCCATGGCCTCAGGCAGGGGAATGCCGCGATTCGCTGCTTCGGTCAGATAACCAGAGCGTAGGCCATGGGCGGAAAACTCCGTCGGATCGAGCCCGGCCAGTTCCGCCCGGTGCTTTAGAATGTCATTGATGGCCTTCGGATCCAAGGGCCGGCGCGAAACATTGCCCCAGCGATCGATCGCCCGGAAGACGCTACCCTTGTCGATCTTCGCTGCGTTGAGCCAGGCGTTCAGAGTGTTGACAGGGCGGCCGGTGAGATAAACAAATTCGTCGTTGTCGGCACCGCTGGTCTTGGTGCGGCCCAGATGGATGGAAAGAGAGGGCAGGGGAGGGCCGCTATCGACCTCGATAGGATCCTCCTGCTGTAACTGTTCTTTCCGGAGGCCCGCGATCTCGCTGCGACGTCGGCCCCCAGAAGCAAATGCTACCATCAGAATGGCCCTATCTCTCAAGTCACGCAGACTGCCGGTGGCACAGGTCGCGAGGAGCTTTGCAAGTATGTCTCCGGTGACCGCCTTCGCGCTCTTTCGCCTCCTCGGTCGCGGCGTTGCTCGGATAGCAAGTCTGATGGCGGACCGGAGGGCGGGCGAGCCGAAAGCCCCCTGAAGCCCGCGCCATTTGGTCAGCGTCGACCAGGTCGCAAGCCGTCGGCGTACGGTATCAGGCGCATGCGGCCCGAGAGTACGTAGAAATCCCTGGATCCGCAGCTTGTCCTCGACTTCTGCCGGCATTCCATGTTCCGGATCCGCCAGGCGCTTTTCCGCATCCCAAAGATGATGAGCGACGAACTTCAGCAGCATCGCTTCAGGAGTAGGCCAAGGAAGAGAGCGTCCAGTGGCTGCGAGTGACCAGGCCTGCAAGTAGGCCAGATCGGAGGTGAGTGCGCGCAGCGTGTTTGTGCCCATGCCCTCGTTGACGAGATGACGGAGTGTCTCGACATCCTGATCCGTCAGCAGCTCGGCGAGTTCGTCACGCCGCTCCATCGGCAAGACGGACGCGATAGTATCGAGTTCTTCCACGCGGCGCGCGAGTGTGTCGCTGCTGGAAGGGGCGTTTGGAGCTTTCCTTGTCATCTTGTGCTTCCAGATTCCTTGGAGCGTTTGCAAAAGTTCCGGAAACCCCGTATATCCCGTAACAAAGGGGATCTGCCATGACATCGATTGTGACAGCAGCTGCGGTTTCGAAGAATTTCGGCGCCTACCAGGATGCGGCCGTGCGAGAGCCGGTCATCATCACCAAGAATGGCCGGCCGCGCACAGTGCTCTTGGCCTATGAAGATTATCTCCGGCTGGCCAAGCGCGATCGGAAGGTCAATCTGACGGCTGCGATCAGTGACGACGAGCTTGCCGCGATCGAGGCTTCGACAATGGAGCCAGGCCTGGATCATCTCAATTCCGAACTGCTGATGGACAAGAATGCTGCCGACTGAACCCAAGGTCGGCTGGGTCTTCCGTTATTCCTATCTCTGGCACTGGCAGCATCTGGAAGGACGAGAGGAGGGGGACAAGGATCGTCCTGCTCTTGTGCTGGCGTTTGTTTCTTTGCTCGAAGATGGGACACCTGCGGTTCGTGTCCTGCCGATCACCCATTCCCCGCCGTCCGATCCCAGCGACGCAATCGAAATACCGCCGGCTACCAAGCGCCGCCTCGGTCTCGACGACGAACGGTCGTGGATCGTACTGACTGAAAGCAACCGCTTCGTCTGGCCGGGGCCTGACGTTCGCCCTGTTGACAGCGAGAGCGGATATCACGGGCCACTGCCTCCAGCACTCTTCGAAGAGGTGAAGCGCCGGTTTGTCGAGCTTGCCAGAAGCCAACGGCACAAAGCGACCATTCGTAGCGACTGAGCTCTTCATCCTGTTGTTAGCCCTCTAGTTCTGCGCGTCCAGCTGTGGTTTTCGCCGTGATTTGCCACGACTTTAGGCGCCGAACGCCGTCAAATCAATCACTTTCGATAAGGGTTACTTATCGGGGGTCAGCCATCGCGGGCACGTTATGGAAAGTACAGAACCGTAATGCGCATATAGCTTTCGCTTAACGAATCATTTACCATAATTTCAATGTCTTACGATCTCGCGAAATTGCCCATCCAGAGCTTGCTGCGGCCCACTTCCGAGGCAGCGGTCGCGCTTGCGCGTCTCGACGAGCGCATCGCCCGTTCTCCCGTCGGTGAAGGCTTCCTTGAGCGCTCGCATTTCCTTGAGGCGCATGCCTCGCTCTGGGTCGACGGTGAACTCGTCCATCTCGAAGACCTCGTCCTGCATGATGCGCTTCGCGACATCCGTGCTCCCACCCACGAACTCACCATCGCCCGCGACATACTGAAAACCCGACGTCGCATCGCCGCCCATCCAGCTGGTTGGGCGCTCTCAAGCCCCGGCCTCGCCTCGCTGCGCGGGCGGGCGTGGCCCGCGGCATCATCAGTAGGAGACGGGGAGGGGGTGTCTGATGGCAATGTTGAGGTGGGTGGCACTGGGGCTGGGGTAGGGGAGGCCGAAAATCTTGACAATGATGGTTTGGGTGATGCGCTTGCAGCGATCGATGCAGTACTCGCCCGATCCGGGGCCGTGATCGACGAGGCGAAGAAGCCGGGGCGCGCCAAAAACGCTCCGGACAAGGATCCCTTCGTCTACGATCTCGACTGGGATGAGGACGAGCGGCTGGAGGAGTGGCGGGCTGTACTGGCGCGCGCCCAGGATCTGCCGCCTGTCCTGCAGGCCATCGTGGCGCTCGATGCCTGGAATGAGATCGCCGTGCTCCAGCATGCGCCCTGGCTCGGTCGGCTCCTGGCCGCCTCGGTCCTGCGCGAGGGTGGCGTCACCACCGGCACCCATCTCGCAGCGATCAATGTCGGGCTCAAGGCTATTCCCGTCGATCGGCGCCGGCATCGTGATCGCGAGACGCGGTTGCTGGCGATTTCAAGGGCGTTGGTGATTGCCGCCGAGACCGGGCTGAAGGAGCATGATCGCCTGGTGCTGGCGCGGCAGATGATGATGCGCAAACTTGAGGGACGCCGGACGTCATCGAGGCTGCCGGAGCTCGTGGAGCTCGTCATGTCGCGGCCGTTGATCTCGGCCGGCATGGTGGCGAAGACACTTGAGGTGACGCCTCAGGGCGCGCGGCGGATCGTGCAGGAGCTCGGTCTTCGCGAGATGACGGGCAGGGGGAGGTTTCGGGCGTGGGGAGTGATTTGATATCAGTTGGTGTGACGAGGAATCCGCATCAGCTTAAATCGGGCCTTGCGGTTGGATGCCAGCGTGGTCGGTTCGATCTAGAAGGGCGCGAAAAGGTGTCCGCATATTGGATCCAATAGTTGACGTCGAATTACACCGGACGACCTACTATGTGATTTCATGTGGGTTTGAAGTGCCGTTTGAACGAGTCTGCTAGAGGGCGCAACCCATAGCTGATAAATCGAGGGATGGTAAAAATCCAACGACCGATTGAGGCGATAGCGTTTTGACCGATACACCGCAGGCCGACCCGAGTTCAGACCGTATTGGCGGCGGAGGCGCTGCCACGACTGCGGGTATCCGATTCCAGCAGCAGCTTGGCGCTTTGATTGCATCCTGGATACTGGCGGGCGATCGTTTCGATCCTGCTTTCGATCTGGGCGCTGCGCGGCCCCTCTGGATCAGATTTGAGACAGAGGCGCCGGTCGATGATCTCCTCATGGAGACGAGTGACGGAGGCTTCGTTGCCATTCAAGCAAAAACCAGCGTTGATCTCTCTCCCAACCCGAACTCGGCTCTTGGCAATACTGTTCGGCAGTTCGTGCGACATTGGTTCGAAGCCAGGCGCGGCGATGCTTCAAGACGCTGGAACCGTCCGCTCAATCCCGAAGTTGATCGTTTGGTGCTCGCGGTCAGTCCGCAAGCATCCGAGCGCGTGCGCATTGCGTTGCCTGAGGCGCTAGCAATTTGGCGGCAGCCTGGAGGCGGGGAGCTTAATGATGAGCAGCGTCGGGCCATAGATGTGTTCAAAGCGCTCATCGAAGATGCCTGGACGAGGACAACGAGCGAGCCGATGGCTCCGGCCCTATTGCATGATCTTGCAAAATTCGTACGCGTCTACACCTTCGACGATGGGCAAGGACATGCCCTTGCCGCCGGGTCACTTTTGAAGGCTTGCGGGGCTACGACCGATGCCGTTTCTGTTTACTCCGCGCTCTCAAATATTTGTGGGCAGATGATGCAGGACCGCGGTGGGGGGGACGACACCACCTTGCGTCAGCAGTTGGCAAGTAGCGGGATCCACTTGCCGCCGCCGAGGCGTTTTGCTGACGACATAGAAGTTTTGAAAAAGCACTCCAAGGAGGTATCCGAGGCCCTTACGCGCTACGAAAGGATAGAGGTCCCCGGTGGAAAGTCTCTGACGATCACGCGCGATTGTCAGTTTGCGGTCGAACAGGCGATACACACTGGCCCCCTTCTGATTATCGGAGAACCCGGCGCCGGCAAAAGCGGCGTGATGAGCCTCGTTGCAAAGTCACTTTTGAAACAGCGCGCCGACGTCCTGGAACTCGCTATCGACCGATATTCCATCGCGACGCTTGGAGACTTGCAGGCGGAACTCGGTTTGGAGCACCCGCTTTTAGATGTGCTTGAAGCCTGGGATGGGGTTGGTCCCGCCTATCTCATGATCGATGCATTAGATGCCACGCGCGGAAGTCCTGGCGAGAGCGTCTTCAGGTTGTTGATCGAACGCGTGCTTGAGCTCAAGGGAAGATGGACGGTTGTCGCCTCTATTCGAAGTTTCGATCTTCGAATGGGGCATCAATACAGGGAGCTGTTCAAGGGCTCGCCGCCTGATACGGATCTTTCAGATCCTGAATTTGCGCGGGTGCGACATTTGGTTGTTCCAGCCTGGCAGGAGTCGGAGTTCGCCCAGCTGCTTGCGGGTTCTCCTCAGCTAAAGGTCTGTCTCGACGGTGCTGGTGAAAGGCTCCGGGACCTTGTCAGCGTTCCTTTCAATACCCGTATGGTCAGCGAACTGCTCTTGCAAGGCCATACGGAGACCCTGAGGTCCGTCCAATCGCAGTCAGAGCTTCTTAAGTTGTACTGGGAGCGCCGGGTCGAATCTCTCGGGTTCGAGGCGCGGGCCTGCCTAACGAACATCGTCGGCGCGATGATCAGAGAACGGACGCTCCGGGTGCCATTCGCCTCGGCTGCTTCCGATCATCCACTGGTTCTTCAAGGACTTTGCAAAGAGGGGGTGCTCATTGAGGACAGCCGGAAACGCTGGATACAATTCCGGCATCATCTGTTGTTCGACTATGCGACTGCCCGTTTGTACCTCGACTACGAGGCGATCAAGGCCGGAACGATTGGCTTTCGGAAAGGCGACGCCCTAGGGCTCGTGATCGCACCAGCCGTAGGTTTCATTCTACACGAGATTTGGGAGGATGACACAAACCGGTCCGCTTTCTGGTCTGCCATATGGACGCTGGTCTGCGATACGGAGGCGGATCCCGTCATTCGCATCATGGCCAGCAGGCTGGCTGCCGAACTCCCTGAAGATCCAGAGGATTGCGGTGCGCTGGGCCGGGTTTCGGCCGAAAGTGGCGCATCAGCAGCGAACGGGCTCTCGCAGATTGTCGGAGCGCTTGCGATCCGGATTGAAGATGTGGGGGAAGTGCCAATCGAGCCATGGGTGCGTCTGGCGCGCCATCTGGCAGAGCGTCCTGCTGATGTGTGGCGATCCGTGGCCAGATTGCTGGATAATCTCCTGAAGGAGGTCAAGGAAGACAGGCTGCGGCTCGCTCTCGGTGAGGCCGCGAGACAGTTGCTAAAATTCGGATTCGAACAGGCTGACGATGACGCAGTCCGGTGGAGCCTCGAATTCGTGATTGACACCTTCGAGACCAACTCGACTGCTTCGCGAGGGCTACTAACGCGGCTGTTCGCCGAAGATCGTCTGGCTCGGCTTGGCCATGTTGAAGTTCCTGCTGTCTGCTACAAGATCGAAAAGATCGGCAATGCCGATCCCGAATTTGCGGCTGAAATCTATCGCATCGTGTTCGGGCACGAGGTCGTCGACGATCACAAAACCAGTCTTGGCAACAGCCGAATCTTGCCGCTGATCTCTTCTGCACGACAAGACTATCAAATGGCCCACTGGTCGCTGGGCGAATACTTTCCGAAATTTCTTGAGAGACATCCCCGCGAGGCGGTTTCCGCTCTGGTCAGCGCTGTCGATGGACATGTCTTAAGGAAAGGACATCGGGATAGCGATCGGACAGACAAGACTGCCGTGATTGGCGGGCGAACAATCAGGGTACGCGAAGATTACAGCTACATCTGGGCAAGTAATCCCGACGAAGAGAGGCATGAAGGCGCGGAAAAACTGATCTGGCAATTCCGGAAGCATCTGCTGACCACGTCCGAGTCAAACGCTACACTGCTATTCGAATGCCTTGTCGGGTCGGCAAGCTGGGCGGTTATTTGGTCTCGCATTTTTCTTTGCGCTGCTGAGCGCAAAGGAGACTTACTGTCTGCCGTTTGGCCCTTCGCCACGAGCGAGATTTTTCTTTTGCTTTCCGACACCCAGAAGGATGCCATCGATGCGGTAGTGGCCGGGATCTCGTTGCGCTCGGAGACTGAACGCCAGACGCTTGAACAGTCTGCACTGGCGTTCAACTTCGACCAATATGTCAAGCCGAGCGCGGCCCGGCGGAATTTTCTCCTGCGCTTATTTGGTCGCATTGGTCGGGAAGATTTGGTCAACGATGAGGCAAGGCAGTTTCTGGATGAAAACCAGGTTGAGCCTGTCTCTGACAACGACCGACGTTACAAGATCACGGTTCGTAGCCACGAGTTTGGAGATTTTGACCACATCCCTGACCTCGATCGGGACGTCGAGCAAAACACGTCTTTAATGGCGGCGATCAATGCGGTCAGGGTCCGGTTGCGCAAGAGCGGTGAAGCTGGCAGTTCTCCGGAGCTTGGGCTGGAGGGCTGGCTTCAGCTGCTGGACACACTTAGATCCAGCCTCACAGATCCCGCCGTCAATTCTTCACTGAAGCGATCCGCGGAAGGTCTCGTCGGGCAAGGCTGCGCCGAGCTCGTCTCGCGCCGTCTTCTTGGGTCTGGCAGTGAGCCAGTGTCAACGGAGGATGACGAGACTTTCGTATCCCTGCTCGACATTGCTAGCAGGTCTGACAATCCAGAAGTTCATCCTGATACGGAATCCAATTTTGAGACTTCGTCATCCTGGGGCTCGCCCGCAGCCCGGGTTGAAGCCGCAGATGCGATATGGGACTTGTTTCTCCAGCGACCGGATCTCTATCCCAGGCTTATCGGAGCCGCTGAGAAGCTGACTGCGGACCCGCATCCCGCAGTCCGGATGAATGCCTTACTGCGCGTCCGAAGCATTTGGTCGGTCGACCAGGAAAAATTCTGGTCAATCATGCGCGATCGACTGGAGATTGAAACTAATATTGCCGTTATCACGCACGTCCTGGGCCACTTGGGCACAGCAATGGTGCATAGCGACCAAGACCGTTCATTGGCACTGCTCAGTTACCTCGCGGAGCGAGAAGCGCCCGGGAGCGAGCGGGAGCAGCGCCTTCTGGTTGGCATCGTGCCTCTGCTGACGATCCTCTGGGTTCGGTACGCTCGGGAGGATGTCCGGAAACTGCTCGACAGATGGCTGACCAGACCATGGGAGCATGGCGAAGTTATAAAGGCAGTCCTTTTTTCGCTTCGCCCAGCTCTCATTTCTGGAATTAGCGGGGTCGGAGCGGACGAACACGACATACGCTTGCGCACGAAGCGGATATTCGAAACTGTCGTCAGGGCGGCACAGGAGCAGTTGGCAGGGCGGGAAGCGGATGACCAATCCATAGAGGTCAAGAGGAACTGCTTTCAGCTGCTCGATACCGCCGGCAGCCAGCTTTATTTCGCGCTGAACAGTGTGACCAAGGAAAAAGCGGACAAGGATCCGGGCAGCGAGCCGCTTCTGCGCGCTTTCGAGCGTGAATATTCCCAATTGATTAGGGACATTGGCGGGAATGCCGATCCGCATACCATTTATCACCTCTTGCAGCTTGTTGAAAAACTGGCTCCCGCCGTGCCCGAGGCCGCCTTTGCGATGATGGTGGATCTGCTGCGGTCCGGGAAGACGTTTGGATATCAGTTCGAGTCGCTGGGGGCCGGACTGGTTGTGCGCATGCTCGGCGTCTTTCTTGCCGACTATAAAGTGCTTTTCACAGGTCGCCCGGAGCGTCGTGGCGAGCTTATCGAATGCCTTGAGATATTTCTGCAGGCTGGCTGGCCGCAGGCGCGCAGGCTGATGTATCGGTTGCCGGAGTTGCTCCAGTGAATCCTTGGAGTGATGCAAATGACTTTGAGCTTGGCCTTAGGGCTTTACTCGTGCGGGTGGATCTGGAACTCGAGAAGCAGGACCGAGACACATTTAGTGATCTGGATCCTAACCGGGTTCCGCATGAGCACGACACGCGTCTACTGTTCATTGATGAATTGCTGGCACTCCTTGGTTGGGACCGCGGCATCGACGGGAATGTGCGTGAAGAGGTGCGCCTAAAGGGCGAGACGACCAGGTTTATGGATTATCTCGGTGTAAGTGCGCTCAGTAACAAGGCTCATTTACTGGTGGAGGCCAAGGCGTGGGACGTACCGGCCATAACTGCGAGGAATCCTTCTGAGGCATCCGAACCGGTTTCAATGATAGTGAAGGGCCTCAATCACATTAAAGACCAGGGGCAAGAAAAGGACTGCCCGATCAACAAGGCGTGGGACGGTTATCTACGCCAAGTGGCTGGCTATGTGCAGGTCCTTAAGGAGAGCTACGCCCATGAATTGCCGCGAGCAGTACTCATCAGCGGCGA
The DNA here is from genome assembly GCF_016806065.1 of Rhizobium rosettiformans. NCBI lineage: Bacteria > Pseudomonadati > Pseudomonadota > Alphaproteobacteria > Hyphomicrobiales > Rhizobiaceae > Rhizobium > Rhizobium rosettiformans. The sequence goes on along the minus strand of NZ_CP032407.1, from coordinate 57,504 downwards.
ATGGATGGCCATTTTCCTGAATCCAGTTGCGACATTCTTGGGAAATCCGGTTGAAAAAGACATAGTCTTCATTCTGCGAGCAGACTTTTTCGCGAAAGCGCCGCGAATTTTCGAATTGCTGCACAGGTCAAAAGTTACCGCCGACGCACCGATCCCGCTTCGGCCGGCGCAATTATCGAATTATATTGCGGTTGATGATGTGCGTGGCGTCTACCGAGGCGTGCACATAGTTGTCGAGAAGGAAGGAAGCAAGATCTATGGCGTTCAGCCTAAGTTGAGAGTCTTTCCTGCGCTTCATATCGCGCGAAAGGATGGCGCCGTCATCAGCGTAACAAACGGGGAATCCTCTTTTGTGCTCTCAGATGGATACGATGATGAAGGAAAGCCTCGAATAGAAGGGCATATCGATGAAATCGGGAATGCAATCGATGGCTTGATTGCCCAATGTAGTCATGAACTTTCAGGGAAGCTTAAAATCGATAGCCTTTCGAATTTTCCAGGGTTTAAGGTTGACAGGCTGGGACGAGAATTGGTGCGCCCTTTCCCGGGCGGTGGAGAGTGGCTTGCGGCAACCGGCGCGGACCATCATTTTATTTTGCCTGAACCTCGTATTGCGGCCTGCCAGTTCCACTGCTGGAGCAGTCTCCATCCTCACAGGGCAGTAAGAGGCCCAGTCTCGATGCCCTCAGTTTCTCCGCAGTGTTTCTTCCCCGACGGTCAACCTCATCATTGCGCGAATCAGGTCGTTCTTGATCGCCGCGAAAAAAGATGCCAAGTTCATGCAGTCGACTCTCGCGTTTGCTGCCAAGCCTGTGCTTACCTTGATCAATGCTGGAAGCCTGAAGAAAAGGCTAACCTCCCTTGTGGCACATGATAAAACTGCGCCAATCCGTGCGCTTTACTATGAAATCATTTCTCTAAGCTGGGTCGCTGGTTCGGACCCTTTCACTTCACGATTTTTGTCAATTGTTCATTCGAGTGGCATCGAATTTCTCCTTTGTAGGTGGATCCACGGTCTGAGTGTGGATTCCGTGCTGAAGCCGGCCACGATTCCGATCAATCGTCGGCCATTTTTCGGCTGTAACGATACCCTGGGTCAGCAACTTTGATCGTGTCCCACTGCGTGGTGTAGCTCCGGCGCTGGCCGTGCCTTCCGGACAAAGCCGGGAATTGATCAGCTTGCGGCTGGCAGGCTGATAAGTGGATCATCGCTCATTGCTGCTATGGTCTCAAGTGTCATGTAGCGGGATCGCTGAACGGCCCACTCGTCGTTTTGCTCGAGCAGCAGCGCCCCAACGAGCCTGACGATGGCATCGTCGTTGGGGAAGATGCCGACGACTTCTGTGCGTCGCTTGATCTCGCCGTTGAGACGCTCGATCGGATTTGTGGAATGAAGCTTTGCCCAGTGCTGCCTGGGAAAGGTCATGTAGGCGAGCACGTCCTGCTCGGCGCTATCCATCAGCGTGGCGAGTTTCGGCACCTTCGGCCTGATCTGGTCGGCGACATTGCGCCATTGGGTGCTTGCCGCCTCCGGGGTGTCCTGGGCAAAGGCCGTGGCGATGAAGGCGGAGACGACACGCCGTCCGCTCTTGCCCGCATGAGCGAGGGCATTGCGCATGAAGTGAACCCTGCACCTCTGCCATGTTGCGGAAAGCACCTTCGATACGGCTGCCTTGATGCCCTCGTGTGCATCGGAGACCACGAGCTTGACGCCGCGCAGGCCCCGTCTGGTCAGCTTGCGTAGGAACTCGGTCCAGATCGCTTCTGCCTCGGATGTGCCTATTTCCATGCCGAGCACCTCGCGCCGGCCGTCAGTGTTCACACCCACGGCGATGATGACCGCTACCGAGACAATACGACCGCCGCGACGAACCTTCAGGTAGGTGGCATCGATCCAGAGATATGGCCACTCGCCCTCGATAGGGCGGTCGAGGAAGGCTTTGACCTTGTCATCGATCTCTTCGCAGAGCCGCGATACCTGGCTCTTGGAGATGCCCGACATGCCCATCGCCTTGACGAGATCATCGACGGATCGGGTCGAAACGCCTTGGATGTAAGCCTCTTGAATGACTGCCGTCAGAGCCTTCTCGGCCATTCGGCGCGGTTCTAGGAAACTCGGGAAGTAGCTGCCTGTGCGAAGCTTGGGAATGCGCAGTTCGACGGTTCCTGCTCGTGTCTCCCAGTCTCGATCGCGGTAGCCGTTGCGCTGGGCAAGTCGGAAGCTGTTCTTCTCGCCATAGCCCGCGCCGGTCTTCGCACTCACTTCCAGCGCCATCAGCTTCTCGGCAGCAAAGCCGATCATCTCGCGCAGCAAATCTGCATCAGCGCTCTTCTCAACGAGTGAGCGCAGGTTCATCATGTCGTCGGTCATCGGTGGTGTCCCTCAGGTTGGCTCTAAGCAACCCGACCCTACCGGAAAACACTGGTGACCACCGCTACGCCGCCCGCTCCCTACAGCACATTGGAGGGCGCGCTCGCGAGCGGCTTCGCTACCAACCAGCTACACCACGCGCCGGGACACGATCGCAACTTTGGCATCAAACCTCCCCGTACAAAGGGAGATTTTGATGCTGGCTGATAGAAATCGTGAGGGGACCATCTGCGTGGATCTCTCTTGGATCGGCATGCACGCTGCGACATCCCGCGAATGATTACGTCGTTGCATTCGGTGTTCCGAAACCGGACCCAGCTACGCAATATTCCTGGCCAAGAAACAGAGACTGATCACTTTCCATTCCAGCGAGGAAAAAACCACAATGGACTACGCTCCGATCATCGAACGAATTTTTGATCACCTCGAAGACGATAATGTCGAAAAGGCAGTGATGGGATGCCTGCGTTTGGCTCGTCACCTAAACGACTATCCATCGTCTGCAATCTTTCTGCGCGAGCTCAATCCGAATAAGCATGAGGTTGCCCGCGTGATCTTCGACGACGCGGCCCATCTGACTAAAGAGGCTCACAAGTACCTGTATGAGTTTTCTCTTGAACGATGGCTCGAAGTCCACACCTTGGATTTCAGCCTAGGGCAGAACGAAGATGGAGATGAGAGAAACGTCTTACGCGTCGGCGCGGGCGAGATCGACGCTGAGCTTTCTCAATGGGAGCGTACGATAAACGACATGATGCTCCCTCCTGGAATGGATCCATTCGACATCGCTGCTTTCACGGATCGTAACACTCAGGAAAAGGCATCGATACGTCTACGCATAACGGCACTCAACACAATTCGAGCCCGCCTCAAAACACGGTGTCTGAATTACGCCATCCAAGTCGAGCGACAGCTTCAGTTGCAGACAAATCCGCAGAACTTCCTAGCTGAGGTTCAGACCGAGGTTAACAATTATTTCCGAGCCCATTCCAATGAAGTTTATGTCAAGCTGACAAAGGCAGCACAGTTGGTGGCATCACGCGACAGCGAGGATTCATCGTTGCTGCTGACGGAGGTCAGGCGTTCGTTGAAATCTGTCGCTGACCATTTTTTTCCGGCGATGAATGGATTGGTGCGCTGTACCGATGGTAAGGAGCGGTCCTTGGGTGAGGAACAATATATGAATAGGCTCCAAGAATTTATCGCTCGGAGCTTAAGCCGCTCGACGGCGAAGGACTTGCTCAGAGAGGAGCTCGATCAGCTCTCGCTGTTCGCTAGAAGGTTGAATGACATTGCCTCGAAGGGTGTGCATACCGACGTCTCATTGGCCGAGTCTAAACAAGGTCTTGTAGGCCTGTATTTTTTTCTGTTCAATCTCACTCAGCATCTACAGACCGCCGACCCATCGGTTTGAAAAAAGAGGTGGTCGACTGCGTTCTGCGCGCCGGCCGGTTGCGGGCCCGCTACCGATAAGCGCGAGCTCATTGCTTTTCCGTTTAGTCAGCGTCCTCATGTGGTACATGTCCGTCTGCGCTTTTTAGGCGAAAAGGGAAGTCGGTTCTTGCCATATCTGAATACGGGTAGCCGAGACTGCGGGCGCCGTTCTTTATGTTTGGATAGATGGCGAATTTGACGTCATTGCCTTTTGGTTCCAGCATATGAATGTGCATCGCCTCTAACTCATTGGTGATCGATCGCCGCCGCCGCCCAAGGGCGGAACAGAGCTTGAAAATCATCACCAGGCGGATCCACTTCAAACGAATGGATTATTGGCTCGTATGACTAAGGCAATACCATCGGGGCGTAAGCGTCTGTAATTTCCTCCGTGACGCCAAAGACTTCAAGCGTGATCAGAGATACTTCTAGAGCTGGTCGTTTGTGAAATTTTCCTCTGACATCTTCCTCTGTCAGAACATCCTGAAGTTTCGCATGCCCCTTAAGTCGCTTCGAAACCTTCTGATCGAAGGCCTGCCCTCTTTAATGAACATCATGATCGATTAATGCGCCAAACGCTCCAGCGCCCTTCAACGGCATGCCCTCGTCGTCGTCTCGAATAGGGGTTCGGCTGGACTCCGCCGGACAGGTTTCAAAACGCTACTCATGTTTCGATCGCACTGTAGGACTCTGATTTATAAGCCTTTGCTCTTCGGAACTGGAGCAAAAGCCTCAGAACCCATATCGGTCATTCTCGAAAGCAAGCAACTGACAGCACAGGAATTTTCGGCGCGAACATAATGACTGAATGGCGGGGTCGGCGGTTCGTATCCGTTCAAGGCGGGGGCTTCACCAGGTCGGGCCCGAGCTTGTGATTATAACGCTGAATCAATTTTGTGACGCGAGTAGGTCTAAATAGCCTTCGGCACTCTTGTTCCAAGAATAGATTTTGCTTCGCTCGCGTCCGCGAGCCGCCAGTTCCTGGCGGAGACTCATCGATTGCAGAAGATATGCAACACATTGGACCCAACGTTCAGGATCTGATGGTGAGGCCAATAATGCTGCGTCACCGCAGATTTCCGGCATACTGGCACGGTCTGACGAGATGACCGGGCACCCTAGTGCCATGGCTTCGACGATCGGTAAGCCGAAACCTTCAGTGAACGACGGAAATGCGAGACATAGAGCATGACCGAATAGGTAGCCAGATCATCATCAGACACCCGCCCACAGTGATAAACGTTTGATGGAACAGGACCCGAGCCATCGACAAGTCGGCATTTCCCTGTGATCAGTACATTGATCCCAAGCTCCTCAAGTCTCGGTGCTATATCTAAAATAAGAGAGATATTTTTGTGGATGGCATCCGACCCTATGGCGAGCACAAACGGCCTGCCGCTTTCCTTGATCGGAAGCCGGGACGAGATAACGGCCCGATCGGGCTTCCACTCGAGTACATGTTCATGGCCGTTCGGCAGGACCTCAACTTGAGCGAGTGGAATGGGCAGATAGCAGGCTATCTGTTGCGCCGAGGCTTTAGACACCGTGGAAATTTTCAGTGCCCTGCGCACAATGAGCGGCTGCAGCCTCCGATAGGTGGTGCGAAATCCTACGCTATAACTGAGGGGCGACGTAAATACGTTCGCGTCGTGAATGCAGACTATCTGATCCGTTTTCCACAATGGCGCCATATTGCAGAGATTTAGTAGCCGTTTTCCACGTGCTGCAATCGGAAGTTCGATTTGCTCCCAAGCATAACCAGACATGGACCCACAAGGGAGACCACTAAGATTCCGGTACTGAGGATGATCTACGCCATACGGTGAAAGTACACTTGACCCCTGCGCTGTCTGCAGTCGATCAATTTCATCAACTATATTGCGAGCATATCGTTGAACCCCACTCATATCTTGGGTTAGATAGCGTCCGTTTATAGCAAAAAATTCCACCTTCGTATCACCGAGTTACCAATGGCCAAACCGCTGTCGCCCGTGCACTATTCTCTACCTTGCGTACAATTCAAGCCAGTTTCTGCTAGCAACGCTCACCAGTGTGTAAGGCCCGGCGATAGCCGCGCGCATTGGCCCTCTACCGGCGGAACCCTTTTCTCCTGTTCCGCAAGTCGCTAGTTGATCGCGCCACGCGGCCGTTTCGGTTGATCGCCATCGTCAGGATTTTCTAGATCGGCGAGGATGGGGCAGTCGGGTCGATTGTCGCCCGAGCAGCACGCCGCAAGATGCTCCAATGATGCTGCCATTTGCTCCATCTCCTCGATCTTGCGGCGTAGATCCCGGATACGGGCCAGTGCGATACGCTTGACGTCGACGCTCTGGCGACTGCGGTCGCGCCACAATCCCAGAAGCTCGTTAATTTCGGCGACCGAAAAACCGAGATCGCGCGCGCGCCGGATGAAGCGAAGCATGTGCACGTCATTGGTGGAGTAGTCGCGATAGCCCGACGCGGTTCGCTCAGCCGGCGGGATGAGCCCATTCTGCTCATAGTAGCGTATCATCTTCGCGCTCACGCCAGAGACGCGCGCTGCTTCACCGATGTTCATGCCGCGTCCCTTTGCATTTTGCGCACATTGCTTGAGGTATCCGATGTTGTCGGGCGCCCAGATTGGGGCGCCTTGCCGATCGCCGACACCATGGGCGGCTTCCACCGCTTAAGGCGCAGCGCATTGCCGAGCACGAAGATGCTCGAAAGTGCCATCGCACCCGCCGCCAGCACAGGAGAGAGCAGGACACCGGACACGGGATAGAGCACCCCGGCAGCCACCGGGATTAGCGCCGCGTTGTAGGCGAAGGCCCAGAACAAGTTCTGCTTGATGTTGCGGATCGTGCCCTTCGAAAGAGCGATGGCATTCGGCACGCCTCTCAGGCTTCCCGACATCAGCACCACGTCTGCGGCCTCAATGGCAATATCGGTGCCCGTGCCGATCGCGATGCCGACATCGGCCTCAGCGAGCGCCGGGGCGTCATTGATACCGTCACCGACAAAGGCGAGCTTGCCATGCTCGGCCTTGAGCGCCTTCACTGTCTCGACCTTACCCTCGGGCAAGACTTCGGCTACCACCTTGTCGATACCGAGCTTTCTGGCGATAGCCTCTGCCGTGCGCCGGTTATCGCCGGTGATCATTGCCACTTTGAGACCCAGATCGTGCAATGCCCTGATCGCTTCGGGCGTCGTCTCCTTGATCGGATCGGCCACCGCAATGATGGCTGCGAGCTTGCCACCGATCGCGGCATAGAGGGGGGACTTGCCCTCGTCACCGAGGCGTGCTGCGGTTTCAGCGAAGGCAGAGACGTCGAGACCGAGTTTCTCCATGTAGCGGTCCGCACCGATCTCGATGGACACCCCCCCCGCCTCGGCCTTGACGCCGAAACCGGTCACCGAATCAAAACCGCTGATCGCCGGCAGCGCAAGCCCTTCGGCTTCGGCCGCCTCGACAATGGCACGGGCGATCGGATGCTCGGACTTGGCCTCCACCGCCGCGACGTGCGCCAGCACGTCATTGCGTTCGAACTCGCCTGCGATCTCCAGATCGGTGAGCGCCGGTTTGCCCTCGGTGAGCGTGCCCGTCTTGTCGACTGCGACAACCTTGGCGTCCTTGAGGAGTTGGAGGGCTTCACCCTTGCGGAAAAGCACTCCCATCTCGGCCCCACGCCCCGTACCCACCATGATCGAGGTAGGAGTGGCGAGCCCCATTGCGCACGGGCAGGCGATGATGAGCACGGCGACGGCATTCACCAGAGCGAATGTCAGCGCCGGCTCCGGCCCGAGGACGAGCCAGATGAGGAAGGTGAGCACCGCCACCCCGATCACCACCGGCACGAACCACATGGTTACCTTGTCCACCATCGCCTGGATAGGCAGCTTGGAGCCCTGCGCCTGCTCGACCATGCGAATGATCTGGGAAAGCACCGTCGCCCCGCCGACGGCTGTAGCGCGGAAGGCGAGCGCGCCCTTCTGGTTGACCGTTCCGCCGACCACAGCGCTACCGGCCGCCTTGGCCACCGGAATCGGCTCACCGGTAATCATGGATTCGTCGATGTAGCTTTCGCCTTCGGTCACCTCGCCGTCCACTGGCACGCGTTCTCCCGGGCGCACCTCGACCACATCACCCGGCTCAACCTCGCCGATGGCGATCTCGACCGTCTTGCCGTCGCGGCGCACGCGGGCGGTCCTGGCTTGCAGGCCGACAAGCCGCTTGATGGCTTCCGACGTGCGGCCTTTGGCGCGTGCCTCCATATAGCGACCGAGCAGAATGAGAGTTACGATTACAGCCGCCGCCTCGTAGTAGACGTTGATCGTGCCCGCCGGTAGAAGCGAGGGCGCGAAGGTCGCGACCATGGAATAAGCGTAGGCCGCAATGGTGCCGACCGCCACCAGCGAATTCATGTCGGGCGCAAACCTCCCCAACGCGGGAAAGCCTTTTTTGTAGAAACGGATGCCGGGGCCGAAAAGCACGGCCGTCGTAAGCGCAAACTGAAGGTACCAGCTCCACTGCATTCCGATCGTGCGCATGATGAGGTCGTGCATGCCCGGGAGGAGATGCGAGCCCATCTCCAATACGAATACCGGAAGCGTCAGCACCGCCGCAGTAAGGACGGCGCGCTGCAACTCTGCCTGCTCGCGATCCTTACGGGCGGCGTCCTCGTCCTGTTGCTGTGAACCGCCATCGACCACTCGGGCCGTATAACCCGCCCTTTCGACTGCCTTTATAAGATCGGCAGCGGTGGCATTTCCCTGCAGGCTCGCGCGCTCCGTGGCGAGGTTGACTGTCGCTTGCGTGACGCCTGGAACCGCATTGAGCGCGCTTTCGACGCGCCCCACGCATGACGCGCAGGTCATGCCCTCAATGATGACCTCGGTGTGGGTTGCGGGAACCGAATACCCCGCATCCTCAACCGCGGACACGAGGGCGCCGTGCTCGACGGGAGCAGTGAACGAAATATCGGCCATCTCTGTTGCCAAGTTAACGCTGGCGTCCGCGACACCCGGTACGGCCTTCAGCGCATTCTCAATGCGGCCCACACATGAGGCACAACTCATGCCCTCAATGCGAAGTGTTACTGGTTCGAATGAAACTGCATGATCTTTAAGCGGGGCGTTCATTGCGGCTCCTTGCGTACGAATTTCGGCATTCGTAGCGCAAGATAGGGCTTCCAACGATGGGAAGGTCAATAGCAATTTATTGGCATTGGGACTTGACCTTCCAACGGTGGGAAGCCTTATCTGAAATGGCATGAGCGATGAACAGGAGATTCCCATGCAATTTGATATCCAGAATATGTCCTGCGGCGGTTGTGTCCGCAGCGTCACCAAGGCGATTCAATCCGTCGACCCCGTCGCCAAGGTCACTCCTGACCTATCGAGCAGGAAGATAGTGGTCATGTCCGAGCAGTCTCGTGAGGCCTTTGAGGCCGCACTCGCAAAAGCAGGATATCCGGCTACTCAGCACCGTTGACGATGTCGGTCAGCGACGGACCCGCCGCTAGGCGGCGCCACGTCCGACATAAGCGGGTTTGAGTGCGACCTTCCTCGTCGAACTCTTGATAGCATCGAATTTTCTCGGTGTTTCTAGCAATGATTTTCGGCACCTTGGTGGTTCGACTGCTTGAACGTCGGGTGCAACAATGTGATATGTGCGGAATGATTGGTCGCTTCTTTGCACTGTTTGTAGTGTTCGCGTTCGCCGTAGCCTCGACGGCGAACGCGGGCCACATGGTGCGCATGAATTCCAGCACGGCTGATGGCGTCCAGATGTATCACGTCACCGCCATGGTTGCCGAATACGATGCGCAGTCCTGCGAAATGGAGCAGGACTGCGCATCGCAGAGCGCCGCCATGTGTGCAGCTGTCTGCACAGGGCTACTCAACTTTGTCATCCCGGAACGTGGGGGTGCCAGCGTCTTCCACGCTAGGGAAGATTATGGTCCTACTATTATACCGGCAGTATTGAGCCATAATCCTGGCGTTAATCTCCGCCCTCCCAAGCTTCGTCTCCTTTGATCGCGTGGGCTTGAGCCCACGACAACCTTAGATCAGATAAACGGGACGAGACGTTCCGAGGAGATAATCATGATAAATTTCTCACGACGTGGCTTCCTTGCCGCAGGTGCGGCAACACTAGCGTACGCGCATATTCCGCAGTTTGCATTCGCACAATCGGCAACCCCCATCCAACTAACTGCCGGCCGCCGCACACTCGATATTGGCGGACGGGCCGCGTCTGTCTTTGGGCTGATCGGCCCAGACGGACGACCCGGTGTCATGCTCGATCCGGGCGAGCGCTTCACGGTCGATCTGACCAACGATCTGGATGTCGAGACGATCATTCACTGGCACGGGCAGATCCCGCCCAACGTGCAGGATGGCGTACCCGACGCGCCCCTGGCTGCGTTAAAGCCGGGCGAGGTTCGCAGTTATGACTTCGCACCGTCGGCAGGTACGCACTGGATGCACAGTCACATTCCCATTCAAGAAATGCAGATGCTGGCGGCCCCTCTTGTTGTCCGGCGTCCTGAAGAGATCGCGGCCGACCGGCAGGAGGTGGTGATGTTCTTACATGACTTCAGCTTCCGCCCGGCCGAAGAGGTGCTCGCCGAGATCGTTTCTGGTGCAGGGCACGGGGATATGGGCGAAGCCAATGCCATGTCCGGCATGGATCATGGCGGCCACGGCTCCATGCCGAGTGCGGGTCAGGGCGGGCACGATATGGCTGGGATGCGTGGGATGGATTCCATGCAGATGGATCTGAACGATTTTGATTTCGACGCATATCTGGCCAATGACCGCACCCTGGACGATCCGGATACGGTTCCGGTCGAAGCGAACGGACGGGTGTTGCTGCGAGTGATCAATGGGGCCGCCGCGACGAGCTTCTGGATCGATAGCGGCGATCTGCCGGGCCGGCTCGTCGCTGTCGACGGTCAGCCGATCGAGCCCATACCTGGCAATCGGTTCGGCCTTTCGATGGGGCAGCGTTTGGATCTGGAGCTTGAATTGCCAGACACCGGTGCCTGGCCCGTCCTGGCCCTTCGTGAAGGGGCTCGTGAACGGACGGGACTGATTCTTGCGACGCCCGGCGCGCAGGTTCGCCGTATCGATTCCCTTGCCGAAGCCGACGCGCCCGCGTTCGACATCGGGATGGAACAGGAATCCCGCCTGCGTGCAGTGACCGGTCTTGCCGATCGCGGCGCCATCCGTCCAATAGACGTTATGCTAGGCGGGCAGATGCAGCCCTATGTCTGGACGATCGACGGCAAGACCTGGGGTGAGCATCTGCCGATTTCGGCGCGCAGCGGGGACCGCGTCGAGATCCGCTTTCACAACATGTCGATGATGGGACATCCAATGCACCTGCATGGCCATCATTTCCAGGTGGTGGAGATCGGCGGACGCAGGATGGGCGGGGCTATGCGTGACACCCTCTATATTCCACCTATGACCATGGCTACGATCGCCGTGGATGCGGGTGAGGCGGCGCGCTGGATGCTGCATTGTCATCACATGCCACATCTTTCGACCGGGATGATGACCGAATTCGTGGTCGCCGCCTGATTTCGAAGGCCTCCCGCCTATGGCGGGAGGCCGCTGGTCCCGCAGGATTGAACATGAACAAAACACTTGTTGCCGTGGTTACCGTAGCGCTTGCCGGCGCTGCCATCTGGTGGACGCAGAATCGGCAGGACAGTTCTGGCACCGGCGAGCCCATCGTTCAGGTCGTAGTGTCGTCATCGCTTTCGCCGATGGCCGAACAGGGCAAGACCGCGTTCGACGCCAACTGTGCCAGTTGCCATGGACCGAACGGGTCGGGTCGGGACGGGCTTGCGCCGCCATTGATCCATAAGATCTACGAGCCGAGCCACCATAGTGATATGGCCTTCACGCTTGCTGTACGCCAAGGGGTGCGTGCCCACCACTGGCGATTTGGCAATATGGCGCCGGTAGAGGGTGTTAGCGACACGTCGATCGAGGCGATCACCGCCTATATTCGCGAATTGCAGCGCGCGAACGGCATCCACTGAGAAAGCGGTTACGGCCACTACCTCATGACGGGTCGGTCCGGCGTATCGACCCGTGGTCCGGCAGCTAAGTTGCAAACCTTCCTTCCCGCGGGGGCTTGCGAAAAGCTACGCGTCGTTTGTGTCAGGCACCCAAGCTGCGCCGAAGCCGGTTGCCGACCTTACCGCGCTTGAGCCAATTCAGGTCTCGACCTCAATGATGTCCCCGGCGCCAGCGGCATAGTCGAGTGCGTAGGCCAATTCACCCGGCGTTTCCGCGTGGATGTGGAGAAGCGGCTGCCCACGGTCGACCTCATCACCCAGGCGAACTTCCATATGGAGACCGGCCGCCTTGGCCTCCGGTGCGCCAGCAAGCTTGGCAAGCCGGGAAAGCTTGCGGTTGTTGATATGAACGACTCGTCCGGCATGCGGAGCCTCGAGTGGATGGACATGCAGTGCGCTGGGCGGCGTTCGCATCCCACCTTGGGCTATGCAGATCGCCTCGAACTTTTTCCAGGCGCGCCCCTCAGAGAGCGTTTCGAGTGCAAGCGCCAACCCCTTTCCATTCTCGGCCTTGCCGCCGATCTCCAACGCTACGCCCGCCAAAATCGCGGCGCGCGTGCGTAGATCGTCCGGCGCATCTGGCGTATTTCGCAGGACCGCTAGTACGTCGAACGCCTCAAGCGCGGGACCGATGCCTCTACCGACCGGCTGCAACCCATCGGTTTGCAGGCATTTGGCCGTCAGGCCAAAGCGGGCCGCGACCGCTGTGATCCGCGTTGCGAGATGGGATGCGGCCTCCTCGCTACGCATCTTGGCGGTCGGGCCGACCGGGATGTCTATAACGACATGGGTGGATCCCGCGGCGATTTTCTTGGAGAGGACGGAGGCGATGAGCTGGCCTTCCGTATCGACGTCAAGTTCGCGTTCCACGCGTACGAAGATGTCGTCAGCCGGACTGAGGTGGACCGCTCCGCCCCACGCGATGCAAGCTCCTTCGGCCTCGACCACGCGTTTCAGGGCGGCAATGTCGAGATCCACGGGTGCGAGGGTCTCCATCGTGTCGGCAGTACCGGCGGGCGAGGTAATGGCACGGGAGGACGTTTTCGGCATGATGAGCCCGTTCGCCGCAACGATCGCCACGACGATCGGGGTGGTTCGGTTCCCGGGCAGGCCGCCGACACAATGTTTGTCGACGACAACAGGGGCATCCCACTGCAACCGGTCGCCGACTGCGATCATCGCACCGGTGAGGTCGGCCGTCTCGTTCTCGTCGAGTGGCAACGCCGCGCTCGCGGTCAGGAACGCCGCAAGCTGCACGTCCGTGTAGCGGCCGGCGATCACATCCTGCACAATCTCCGTGAGGGCGCGCGAGTCAAGCCGGTTGCCGTAGATGCGCCTGCGTACGCTTGCCAGCGACTCGACAGCGGGTGCATGTGTAACCTGTACCTCGGTGTCCTCGGCGAGATTCAGCATCCCCCAGGCGGTTTCGGAGAGCCCGACCTCGTCAAGGGCCAATAGTCCGTCGTCCTCCACCTGGAAGAGCGTTGCCTGTAATTCCCGTCCGCCACCCGAGACGAGAACCTGCGAGCGGGCGGAAAGCCCTTCCGAGCGACAGACATGACAATCAGTGCGCATGACGACGACCGGCTGGTGTTGCGTGTGCAATCGCAGGCGCCGAACACGAAGAGTTGGTTGTTCTGGACCGGCATGAGAGAGGAGCGTGGTCATAGGTCGAACACCTGGTCCTGACGTGGCACAGTGGCATTCCAGCCCAGTTCGCGATCGATCCGGGCGCGCAGGGCTTCCGATGCCTCGTCCTCACCGTGGACAATGAAGACACGGGACGGCTCACGCTGGAAGCCCGAGAGCCAGCGCATCAACTCATTGCTATCGGCATGCGCCGAGAGCACCGACAGATCGTCGACCTCTGCCCTGACAGGTATCCATTGACCGTGGATCTTGATCTCTCGCGCGCCTTGAACCATGGCCCGCCCCCGCGTTCCCGCAGCCTGATAGCCGGAGAACAGGATTGTGTTCTTCGGATCGGTCGCGAAGGATTTGAGATGATGAAGCACGCGACCGCCCGTCGCCATGCCGCTGGCGGAAATCACGACTTTGGGCCAGACACTGGCCGTGATCGCCTTGGAGCCTTCGACGTCGCGGGTATAGGTGGCGATCTTGCAGATCGACGTGCATTCGTCATGCGTCAAACGATGATCGTCACTGTGCGCGTGAAGGAGGTCCGTAGCGTTGATTGCCATGGGGCTGTCGAGATAAATCGGCACCCCGGATAGCCGGCCTGCCGTTTGTAGCTTCCACAAATGATAAAGGAGAGACTGCGCACGCCCGACCGCGAAGGCGGGGATGATCACCGTACCGCCACGCTTGACGGTGCGCTCGACAACCTCTCCCAGCACCTCGGTCGTGTTTGCGGGATCGTGTGTCCGGTTGCCATAAGTTGATTCGACGACGATGTAGTCAGCATCCGGAACGGGAGCCGGATCGGGAAGTAGAGGATCGTCGTAGCGCCCAAGGTCGCCGGAAAACGCAATGCGGCGGCCGCCCCATTCGATGTCTGCGCTGGCCGCACCGAGGATGTGGCCTGCGTGACGGAATTTCAGGATCGCGCCGCCGGGAAGCTGAAAGGCGGTTTCAAACGGCACAGTGGTGAACATTTCCATCGCCCGTTCCGCATCGCGCACGCCGTAAAGCGGCAAAGCCGGCTCGTGCTTGGAGAAGCCCTTGCGATTGGCGTATTCGGCATCCTTTTCGTTGAGAAAGCCACTATCCTTGAGGATCAACTCCGCCACGTCGCGCGTTGCCGCTGAGGCGAAGATTCGACCCTTGAAGCCATCACGCACGAGCCTGGGAAGATAGCCCGAATGATCGAGGTGGGCATGGGTGAGCACTACGGCGTCAATGCTGGACGGGGGCACGGGCAGCGGCGTCCAATTGAGCTCGCGCAGGTTCTTGAGTCCCTGGAACAAGCCGCAATCGATCAGGATGCGCTTGTCGCCTTTCGTGAGGAGGTGCTTCGAGCCGGTGACGGTGCTCGCACCGCCGAGAGATGTTAGCGTCAGCATAATGGCCTCAGATGTTGAATGCAGCGATGTCGCCGGGATGCCCGCGGCCCTCTACGGCAGCCCGTTCAGCGGGAGCGAGGAGATCGTCTCTGCTCCAGCCGGTGAGAGGAACAGCGGCGTCGATCAGATGAGCCCAGGAGCAGCGATTGGCAAACAGCATACCCGACACATCGAGCGTTCCGCCCCGGCTGATGTAGCCGCGCGCGGCGGTCGTCTCTGGGCCGGAATCCAGCCGCCGAAGCAGGCCAAGCATAGGCTCGGGTCTCGTGTGAGAGACGATCAGGCGCGGCATGTTCGCCGGAAACAGTGGGGCGAGGTTTTCGTCACTCGCCGTGAATGCCGCTTCGATCGGATCGCGGGGCATGCGGAAGCGGCCCGGCTCGGACAACGCGGTCACGAGCACATGGCGACCGTGCGTCCTAAGCCGATAGGCCGCCTTGAGCGCTTCCTCGAGCTGATAGGCGCCGATAGCCACAATTTGAAGCTCGGCGCCTTCGGCCTCGCCCTGCACATGGGCCGCACCATCTGTTGCGAAACGGTCGGCGGCCTCGGCATCGAAGCGATGCGGCATGTCGCGCTTGGAGACGATCAAACATCCTACCTGGCCGCGGCCATTGTAGACGGATCGCAGCGCAGCCACGGCACTGTTTGCATCGACCGGGAATAGCACCCGTGAGGTGTCGGACATCTCGCCCAACAGTGCCTCGCCGATGGTCGGGTCCTGATGCGATTGCTCGTTCTTAGCGTTCTCCCAGGTATGAGAAGTGACCACCAGCGGCACCGAAATCCAACGTGGCTCCTGGCCAGCCTCGCGCTGCCGCCGGGAAAACACGATCTCCTGCCGCACGCCGCCGAGCATCTTCATAGCGAAGGCTTCGTAGCTGACGATCAGATTGATCCCGCCCTTGTTGGCCAGCGCCGCGCCGGCAACAGCTTCCTCATTGAGCGCGGTGATGACCGCGCCGTCAATGGCGTCGGCGACGCCTGGCTCAGAGGTGTTCACGCGATGGCGCAGCCGGTCGAGCGCTGCTCCCATGTGGTTGGAACGTAGCTCGTCGGGATTGCCTACACGCGGGCGGAGTGTGGGGTTGGCGTCCACGACGCGGACGAACCAGCGGTCGAGCGCATGCATGGCGCAATCGGGCGGATCGCCGGCGACCGTCCAGTCCGGCTCGGGCAGGTTCGGTGCGCCTGGGTTTCGCAGCGCGAGCGCGTGCCGGCTTTCCGGCTCTCGGCCCTGCCTGCGATAGACGGCGATTTCAGCGACGGCGCTCTCGATCTGCTCGGCGGGAACGAACAGCGTTTGCGACGCCTCGTTAAAGGCGTTGCGAGCCGGCTCATCATGTGCGGGATTGCCCCCGAGTGGAAGATTGTGCGCCGCGTTGGTGTCGGCTCCTGGAAAGCCGAAGCCCTTGACCGTCTCGGCGATGACATAGGGAATTGGCGCCGGATAGTTGCGGGCGGGATCAGCCGCAAAGCGTTCAAGGCGCTTCTCTGCCTCGATGATGGCACAGGCAAAGGCGGCAGGATCACGGCCATCAATGATGAACGGATCAAAACCGTTGAGCTTGAGGTGGTCGATGAGCCAATCCGCGCCGCCCTGCTGCGCGATTTGGACACGTTCCTCAATGCGCCGGCCGTTGAGGATCATGACTGGAATCGCGAGGCCAGAATCTTCGGCGCGCCACCACCGCGGCGTCCAGTCCGAGCCGCGCTGTTCCTCGAACGCGCCGTCGCTCAGGAAGGCTACGAGGCTTTCGCCCGGCAGCGGCGCATGGACATACTGGACCTCGGCGAAGCCGAGATAGCCGCCTTCCGAGATGGCGCCGGCCGTGCTCGGCCCGGCATGGCTGCCGAGCGGGACCGCTGCTTTGCCGTCGGCGTCAATGGCATAGGAATAGAAATCGGCTGCCAGCTGCGAGAGACCTTTCTCGCTGCGATCATAGCGGCCCCTCTGCGCGGGAGAAACATCCCCGGTGAGCGCGTTGACCGCCTCGATCGCGGCGACAGAATGGCCTTGTCCCATCAGCCATGAACGGGTTTTCGCGGTGATCGCGTTGGCGGCGAGATAGCCGACGAATGCGGGCACCATGTTCAACGATCCGCCGGTATGGCCTTCAGGCGTCGACTTGAACGCCTCGGCTGGCAGCGGCGCGCCGGCAAGGTCGACACGTTGGGCATAGGTCATATGGACGACGGTCCACATTGCGGCGGAAGTTAGCCGGTCGGCTGCGGCAAGGATGCGATAGAGGGCCTCCGGTTCGATCAGGCCGGACGCCGCCAGGGCAGCTACGCGTTCGATCGTTTCATCGTTGTGGCTGATCGGACCATATCCCTGTTGCCACGTCCCTGATGTTGCTGTTGTCAATTCGTTCATGCCGTCGCCGCTTTCCGTCAATCGTTCTTTTTGTCAATTCACGCCGCTGGTCCAGGATGGCGGGTCGCTGGCAGGAAAGGAATCGAACCCCGCCTGTTCCACTTCGTCCAGCCGTTCCGGCGGACGCCGATGACGCACGAGATCGCCGATGTCCGAGGTCACGGATGCAAGGGCGCTGCCGATCAAGGGGGCGAGCGCAATTGCATTGCTTTCGTGGGGCACGGAGTCGGTCGAGACGATGCGGTCACAAAGAGGCGCGAGGCGTTGGAATGAATCGTCGGCGAATATCGCATGCACAACGGCGACCACGGGCCGAACGAAACCCTGAAGCGGAAGCTGGCGGGCAGCCTCAATCAACGTATTCCCGGAGGACGCTATGTCGTCTGCGAGCACCGGCTGCCGGCCGCGCCACTCGGAAAGGTCCGGTAGCTTGACTTCGACATTGCGGTCGCCATGGCGGACTTTTCGCAGGACCGCATGCGGAGCGCCGATGCGTGCCGCGATGGCGGAGACCCATTGGTCGCTTTCCTCGTCAGGACCGATGATCAAGGGCTTGTCGACCTCCGCGGCGATCCAGTCCGCAAGCAGCGGTGCAGCATGCAAGGTGTCGGTCGGGATCGTATAGAGAGGCGACAAGGCCGGATAGCGATGCAGATGTGGATCTACCGTCAGCAACCGGTCAAAACTCGACGAGACGAGCTTGGCGAAGCTCCTGGAGGTCACCGCCTCTCCCGGTTGGAAGCGGCGATCCTGCCGCATGTAGGAGAGGTAGGGTGCGATCAGGTTGACCTGACGGGCTCCCAGTTCTCTTGCTGCGTCGGCCGCGAAGATCAGCCGGAGGAATCCCTCGTCGGGCCGTGCGAGGGTGCATACCAGATCGACGGTCTTATCCTTCACCTCCGAGAGGATGCGAACGTAAGTCTCTTCGTCAGGAAAACGCCGCGTCTCCAGCGCGCCAAGTTCCCAGCCTCCTTCGTCGGCAAGGCGCCGCGCGAATATCTCATTGCCCGGTTGCGGAAGGATCAGTCGTATGGCGGGAATTCCCGGTTGTTCGATTGCCGTTGTCATTTGTGCCTCCTGTAGGAGCGCAGAAGATGGGCGTTGATGGCGACGATGATGGTGCTGGCCGACATGAAGACGGCAGCGACCGCGGGGGTCATCATGAAACCGGTCCCAAAAGTAATGCCCGCCGCCATCGGGATGGCGATTACGTTGTATCCGGTCCCCAAGGCGAGGTTTTGGACCATCTTGCGATAGGTGGCGCGAGACAGGCCGAGGATAGCGCCCACATCGCGCGGGTCGCTTCTGACCAGCACGACGTCGGCGGATTCCACAGCGACGTCGGTGCCCGCGCCGATGGCGATCCCGAGATCGGCCACCACGAGCGCAGGCGCATCATTCACTCCGTCGCCGACCATGGCGACGGAGAGCCCCCGCGCTTGCAGTTCCTCGATCTTTTGTGATTTCTGATCAGGCAGCACTTCGGCGAAGTATTCGGTGATGCCGAGTTCCTCGGAGACCGCCTTTGCAACGCCTTCGGCGTCGCCGGTGAGCATGATCGAGTTGATGCCGAGGGACTTGAGTTCGGCGATGGCCTCCTTCGATTCTGGACGCACGATGTCAGCCAGCGCGAAAAGTGCCCGCGGCTCGCCGTCGCGGACGAGGACGACGACTGTCTTGCCCTGTCCTTCCAGTCGCTTGAGGCTCTCATGGGCGATGGCGTTGCCCTGCCGTGCGAGGTGGCCGGGGCTGACGATACGCACATCCTGGCCGTCCACCTTTGCCACGATGCCTTCACCTGTGATGTTGCTGACGTCGGTTGCCTTGGGAACGATCAGGCTTCGTTCTTTCGCCTCGGCGACAATGCCGTGGGCGATAGGATGCTCGGACTGGCTTTCGGCGGCAGCGGCAACGCTGAGTTCTTCGTTTTCGTCGCCGTCGGCGAGCAAGACGATGTCGCTGACGCCAAAACGCCCTTCGGTTAAAGTGCCGGTCTTGTCAAACACGACCGCATTGAGATTGCGCGCCCGCTCGAAGGCGGCGCGGTCGCGGATCAACAGCCCGTTGCCGGCCGACAGCGATGTGCTGACCGCGACGACCAGCGGGACAGCGAGACCAAGGGCGTGCGGACAGGCAACAACCATGACCGTCACCATTCGTTCGATGGCAAATGCCAACGTGGCGTCAAGGAGAAGCCACCAGACGAACAGTGTGCCGAAGCCGACGACGAGGGCGATGTAGGTCAGCCAGGTGGCGGCACGGCCGGCAATGTCCTGCGTGCGCGAGCGCGTTGCCTGCGCCTTCTTCACCAGTTCGATGACCTGCGACAGATAGGTCGCGTCGCCTGTCGCCGTTACCTTGATGGTGACAGCACTGGCCCCGTTGATCGCGCCGCCGATGGCGGCGGCGCCGACCCCCTTGGTTACAGGTCGCGATTCGCCAGTGAGCATGGCCTCGTTGAAACCGGACGAACCCTCAATGATCTCGCCGTCCACCGGAACCTTTGCACCGGGCCGTACGATGACGTGATCACCGGGCTGGAGGGTTGAGATCGGCACTTCCTCGGACGAGCCGTCAGCCCTGATCAGCGTGGCTGAATCCGGCAGGAGCCGCACCAGTTCCTCAAGCGCACGCGATGCTCCCATGATCGAACGCATCTCGATCCAGTGGCCGAGAAGCATGATGGCGATCAGCGTCACCAGTTCCCAGTAAAGTTCCTCGCCCGGAAAACCGAACGTGACGGCGGCCGAGTAGAAATAGGCGGCCGAGATCGCCAGCGCGATCAAGGTCATCATGCTGGGCTGCCGTTTCCGCAGCTCGGAGATAAAGCCAGTCAGAAACGGCCAACCGCCATAGAAGTAGGCAATTGTTGAGAGCACGAAGATGACGTAGCGGTCGCCGGGGAACGCCAAAACCTCTGCGATGCCAAGCCAATGCTGGATCATCGGTGAGAGCAACAGCACCAACGGCGTGAGCACGAGGACCAACCAGAAACGGCGTCGGTAGTCAGCGACCATCGCGCCGTGGTCATGCCCGCCGTGACCAGAGTGCTCGGAATGGCTGGAGCCGGCAGCAGCTACGTTACCACGATGAGCTTCATCCTTTCGATACCCGGTCGCGTGCGCTTGATGGTTCTGATGGCCGTGGTGGGAATGTGGTGAACTCATCAGCATTTTCCTTGTCGTGGCTACGCGGCATCGGGTCAGCAGAACTGCGACCCCTCGGGTGGTCGCAGTTCTCGGCAGGCGTATGATGCCCGGGCTCAAAATCATTGGTTCGAGCCCTGGAATCCTTGATCCAGGTTAAAGTCCTGTACAGCAGATTTTTAGTATTGGATCGAAGGACACGCTCGAAGCGGTGCTCATCCGCTGTCGAACTATCTTACGACGAGGACAGGAAGCGATGAGCGGCTGACCACCTCCTGGGTTTGGCTGCCCAGAAAGAAGCGTCCGAGACCGCGGCGGCCATGGGACGCCATAACGATCAGGGAGCAACCTTCCTCAGCCGCCGTATCAAGGATTGCTTCCGCCGGGCGGCGGTTAGGAACGTGGCGCGTTTCGCACGTAACGCCTAGTTTGTCGGCGCTCGCCTTGATGGGAGCTAAGAGTTCCTGCGCGAACTTGATCTGGTCTGCATCGTAGCGCCCGAAGTCGTCGGGTCCAAGGGCCCAGCCTTCTCCCGCGTAGACAGGAAACGGCTCTGTGACCGTGACTACCATGACTTTGGCGTCGAGATTCGTTGCGAGCGAGAGCCCGTGATCGACGCCTTTTTGGGCAAGTTCCGAACCATCCGTAGAGATAAGGATATTCTTATACATAGCGGTAGTATCCGTTCTGTTTCATTCGAGTGAGAATGCCGCGCCTGCGTGTCGTCCAAGGATGACACGCACATCTTCAAGTTTCCCAATATCAACTTAATCCGAAACTACTTGGTCAGTACGATCTCAATGTCTCGCATAACGACGTCCATGCCCCGCATCCCATCGATCGTAACGAGTTCTCCTCTCCGACGATAGTAGTTCAATAGCGGCGCGGCTTTTTGCCGGTACTCGTCGAGACGTCTGGCGAAGGTATCCGGATTGTCATCGCTACGAACCGTGCCGCCTGCGGCCAACGTATCGGCGACGCGCTTTTCCATTCGCTTGATGAGCGAGGCCTGCTCGACCTTCAGTTCGATCACCGCATCAATCTTGACACCCTTTTGCTCCAGCATCGCCGTCAGGGCTTCCGCCTGCGCAACCGTCCGGGGAAAGCCGTCTAGAATGAAGCCCTTGCGGCAATCCTCTTGATCGATCCGGTCGGATACCATCTGGTTGACTACATCGTCGGGTACGAGTTCGCCGCGATCCATGATCGCCTTGGCCCGGCGCCCGATTTCGGTGCCGTTTGCCACTGCAGCACGCAGCATATCGCCTGTGGAAAGCTGAGGAATGGAGTGGCGTTCGACCAGGCGCTGCGCCTGCGTTCCCTTCCCTGCTCCTGGCGGTCCGAACAGTATCAGTCTCATTGTCTTCTCTTACCCCTCGGATCTTCGACGTCCTGACAACCCCTCGTATTGAGAACGTTGCCCTATTCGAACGAAAATATCGTGCCTGCGCGCCGTTCAAGAATGGCACGCGCATCTTCAAGTTTGCCAATACCGGAAAGCCGTCCGTCAACTGACGCGAACGCAGCCGCCGCCTCGACCTTCGGTCCCATGGAACCCGGCGGAAAATCAGCGGGGTCGATCTCGCCGGGGCGAACGCGGTCGATCCGTCGCTGCCGCTCTGTTCCCCACGCTTCGTAGACCGCATCGACGTCCGTCAGCATCAAGAACGCATCGGCCGACAGTTCCTCCGCCAGAAGCCCGGCTGCGCGGTCCTTGTCGATCACAGCCTCAACGCCTTCAAGGTCGCCGGCAGCGTTCTGGATCACCGGAATGCCACCGCCCCCAGCGCAGATGACGGTGACGCCATTGTCCACAAGAAGGCGGATGGTCTCGATCTGGGTGATCCTGCCGGGCAATGGAGAAGGAACCACGCGCCTCCACCTGCCTGGGCTTTCCTCAATGAGCGGCCAGTTATGGAGCTGTGCGACTTTCTGTGCTTCGGCCAGTTCATAGATCGGGCCGATCGGTTTTTCTGGCCGTGTGAACGCGGGATCGTTTCGATCGACCTCAATCTGGGTGAGCAGGGTGGCGAGCCTCGCGTCCTTGGGCAGTGCATTGGCCAGTTCCTGCTCGACCAGATAACCGATCATGCCGATGCTCTCGGCGCTAATGATGTCGAGCGGAAAAGGCGGGACCTCCTTGTAGGCGGCGGCCTGAAGCGCCAGCAGGCCCACCTGCGGACCGCTTCCGTGAGCGATCACGATGTCATGATCGCGCGCGACATCGGCAAGTGCGATAGCCGCTGTGCGCGCGTTCGCCCGTTGCGCCTCCGCCGTCATCGGCTCGCCGCGCTTGAGCAGGGCATTACCCCCAAGGGCTATGACAACTCTCATGTCACGACCCCAGCGTGGCGACCAGCAAGGCCTTGATGGTGTGCATCCGGTTTTCAGCCTGATCGAAGACGACCGAAGCTTCCGACTCGAAGACCTCTTCGGCCACTTCCATGCTGCCGATGCCGTGCTGCCGGAAGATCTTCTCGCCAATCTCTGTCTCGCGATTGTGGAACGCGGGCAGGCAGTGCATGAATTTCGCATGCGGATTGCCCGTGGCCGCCATGATGTCGGCGGTCACCCGATAGGGGGTCAGCAATTCGATGCGTTCCTTCCACACCGAATCCGGTTCGCCCATCGACACCCAGACGTCGGTGTAGACGAAATCGGACCCCCTGACCGCCTCGGCAGGGTCCTCGGTCAGCGTGATCTTCGCGCCCGTCTTTTCCGCAATCTCTTGGCATCGCTGCACCAGACCTTCCTCCGGCCAACAGGCCTTCGGCGCGCCGAGGCGAACATCCATGCCGATCTGCGCCGCCCCTGTCAGCAACGAGTTTCCCATGTTGTTGCCGGCATCGCCAAGAAAGGCGAAGGCGACCTGCGACAGGTGCTTGCGTGTATATTCCCGCATCGTCAGGAAATCTGCGAGAATCTGTGTCGGATGGAACTCGTCGGTCAGGCCATTATAGACCGGAACACCGGCATATGCGGCCAGCGTCTCGGCCTGCTCCTGCCCGAAGCCGCGGTACTCGATGCCGTCATACATGCGCCCGAGCACGCGCGCGGTGTCTTTCATCGACTCCTTCTTGCCGATCTGCGTGCCAGTCGGACCGAGATAGGTAACGTGGGCGCCCTGATCGTAGGCCGCCACCTCGAAGCCCGTGCGGGTTCGCGTCGAATCCTTTTCGAAGATCAGTGCGATGTTTTTGCCTTTCAGCCGTTGCTGCTCGTAGCCGCCATACTTCGCCTGCTTGAGTGACGCAGAGAGCTTGAGAAGGAAACGGATGTCGTCGGCTGTGAAGTCGAGCAGCTTCAGGACGCTGCGGCCTTTCAGATTTACTGGCATGGACTGTCTCCTCAAACCGGATCGCGCACGAGCGGGCACGTCATGCAGTGGCCGCCGCCGCGCCCGCGTCCGAGTTCGGCGCCCGGCACGGTGATGACCTCCACGCCCGCTTTGCGCAGTTGCGTGTTTGTGTAGGTGTTGCGATCGTAGGCGACGACTACCCCAGGCTCGAGCGCCACGACGTTATTACCGTCATCCCATTGCTCGCGTTCGGCGACGTAGGCGTCGCCGCCTGTTTCGACCACGCGCAGCTCCTTCAGCCCAAGCGCTTCGGCCGCGACCTCGGTGAGCGGCCGCCCTTCCTTGCGCACGTCGATCGATCCTTCCGTTTCGCCGGGACGAATGGAATAGGGTTCGATCTTCTGCACCACCTCCGCGAAGAGCGTTACGAGGTCGCGATCGCAGAAGGTGAAGACCGTATCGAGATGCATGGAGGCACGCTCGATCGGCATCTTGCAGGCGACTACACGTTCCGCTCCACCCTGCGCAAACAGTGCGCGCGCGAGCTGGCCGACGGCCTGCGGCGTCGTCCGCTCACCCATTCCGACGAGCACCGTGCCGTTGCCTATTGGCATGACGTCGCCGCCCTCCAGCGCGGCGAGGCCGTGGTCCTTGTCGGGATCGCCCCACCAGACCGGGAAACCGGCATCGCGGAAATCAGGATGGAACCGGTAGATGGCGGCGATGTTCACGGTTTCGAGCTTGCGGGCGTTCCAACGCATCGGGTTGAGAGTGACGCCGCCATAAATCCAGCACGTCGTGTCGCGCGTGAACAGATGGTTAGGCAGCGGCGGAAGGATGAAGTCCTCCGGCCGCAGCGTTTCCGAAAGAAGGCTTGCACTCTTGATCGGCAGTTCCGCCTTGCTCATGCCGCCCATCAGGATCAGGGAAAGCGCGTCCGCCTCGACTTCCATGAGATGCGCCCTCAGATCGTCCGCGAAACCGGCACCCACGGAGTCATCATTGATGCGCCGCTCGAGAAGCCAGCGTCGCGCCTCCGGAATCCGCAAGGTCTCCGCAAGCATTTCACGCAGGAACACGACCTCGACGCCGCGGTGACGCATGGCATCGACGAAGGTCAAGTGCTCGACACGGGCCTGCTTGACCCAGATGACATCGTCAAAGAGTAACTCGTGGCAATTCGAGGGGGTAAGGCGAGCGAGCGCCGCACCTGGACGATGGACAAGAACCCGACGTAGTTTGCCCACTTCAGAATGAACGCCATAGGGGATGGTCATTGAAACTCTCCTTCAGGAAATGAGAGTGGCGACGCTAAGACTCGCCATGATGATAACGGTGAGGATCAGGAGGAGCGGCCACATGAAGCGCAGCCACCGCTCATAGGGCACACGCCCGATGGCGAGCGCGCCCATGACCACGGCGAAGGTCGGATTGACGAGGTTTACGATACCGTTCGCCGATTGATAGGCGGTGACGACCAGGTCACGGCCGACGCCTGCGAAGTCTGCAACCGGCGCCATGATCGGCATCGTGAGAACAGCGAGGCCCGATGACGACGGCACGAAGAACGACATCAGCACCTGGAGCCAGTACATCAGGTTGATGAAGGCGATCTCGCCCAGACCGGCAACCGAGACCTCGGCCCAATGCAGGATGGTGTCGGTGATCTTGCCGGCGTCCATGACGACGACGATGCCGCGCGCCAGGCCGATAATCAGGGCAACCCCGAGAAGGTCGCGAGCGCCGTTCACGAAGGCATCCGTGAAATTCTTCTCGCCCGTCCGAGCCACGAAACCGACGACAATGGCAGATGCAAGGAACAGGCCGCTCATCTCGCCCATCCACCAGCCGCCCTTGAGCACGCCCCAGATCATCACGACGAAGCTGAGGCCGAAGATCGCGAGCACGATCTTGTGGGTCGTCGTGAATGCAGCTCCCTCATGATGTGTGCTGAGGAAGTGCTTCTCGTTGTCTGCCTTCATGTCGTAGACGAGTGATTTTGTAGGATCGAGCCTCACCCTTTCGGCATAGCGCATGACGTAGACGACGCAGGCGAGCCAGCCGAGAACGAGAATAACGAGGCGCAACACGAGCCCCTGTGTGAACGGCACGCCGGCGGCGTCTGAGGCGATGACTGTGGCAAAAGCATTGACCGTGGAGCCAAGGACACCAATGCCAGCGCCCAGAAGAATTATGGCAACCGCGGTTACCGCGTCGTAGCGCGCCGCAATCAGGATCGGGATCAGCAGCATGTAGAAGGCAAGCGTTTCTTCCGCCATGCCGTATGTAGTGCCGCCGAAGGCGAACAGCGCCATCAGCAGCGGGATCATCCATTTTTCTCGTCCGTTGAGCTTTTTCATCGACCGCTCGATGCCGGCATTGATCGCGCCGGTGGCGGTGACGACACCGATAAACCCGCCTATCACGAGGACGAAAAGGGCGACGTCGATGGCGTTCGCCATGTTGGTCACGGGATTATAAAATCCGGCGATCGGCGCCATGATAACGTCGAATATGCCTTGCGGCACTGCCTCGGTGACCGCATAGGTTCCCGCAACGGGCACCTCGCGGTTCAATGCGGCATTCTGGACCCGCTCATACTGGCCTGCCGGGATGACCCAGGTCAGACCGGCAACCACAACGATCAAGCCGAACAGGATCGTAAATGCGGTTGGAAACCGAACCCTGCGTGGTTCCGCAGTGTCAGATGCAGTGGTCATTTGCGTCTTCCCATCACTCGAAGGTGAACCGCGCGATATGCGAACGGTGGTTCGCCCGTTCTCAGCGACTAGATTTCGGTTTTTCTTCTTAGGGCAATCGAACTCAAGTGTTTGGCATCTAAACTGTCAGGCTTATTGTCATCTTTGATCCAGGTTAAATCTCGGCCTGCTCGGTGCGCGTACTTTTGGAGACAATGCTTTAGCACGCCATTGTGAAGGTAGCAGTGAGTTGCTCTGCGCCGGCTCCCGAGAACAATTGTGAGTCAAAGAGCAGGATGATGGTGGCATCCAGGGCCCGCCATGCGTGAGTGGCCGAGCCAGTGTGGCGAGTGAGCGGCCGATCGCGGCTACGCGGAGGACAGGACGTGCTCCTAAGCAAATGGACAAAGCTGTGCAGGTCGTTAGCGCTCGCGCGTTGCCGGGGGTGTTCAGCACTATACTCGTGATACTATCGTCGGTGAGCCTGGCATCGGCTGATGATGCATATCAGTCGGCCGATGGAGTAGCCGTCTATCTTGGAATCATTCAAACCTCGGTCGTACGCGGCCATCCCTTGGACCATGAGGAAGGCCTGATGCACGGCGGAGCGTCCTCCGGACAGCACCCAACAGCACATCGTGGTCGCCGTCTTCGAGAGCGAACCCAGCGACCGGATGGAGGTTGCCGAAATCATGGCAACGGTCTCATCGCTTGGCCATGTTCGCCACGAGAGATACAGAGCGGTGCAAGTTTGACGCGATCCACGATCTTCAGACTTTAAAGTGGATCAATATAATGAGCGACGCCCCTCTACGACCAGAAGGCAGCCCCTTCGGGCCACTTGGCACGCTTGGACGTGTCCGTCACTCGCGTGTGAACTCTCAAGTTGGTCTGGCTACCAGCCGTGGAAAGTACCCTGGCACGTTTCTCATATATCGCGCATACGCATCGCCGAATTGTGCAAGAACTTCCTGTTCTTCACGGAGGGCGAGCCTCCAATACATGACGACAAGGACCGGAAACATAGCAGCGGTTAGCAAGGTGGGCCACTGGAGTAGGAATCCGAACATCACGAGTACGAAACCCACATACTGAGGATGGCGAACCCAGGCGTAGACGCCAGTTGTGGCGAGCACGCCCTTCTTCTGCGCCTCGTAGAGGACCTTCCATCCCGAGGCGATGAGCATGAATCCACCACCAATGAAGACGAAGCTCAGAAGATGAAAGGGGCCAAAATGCGGATTGAGCCGCCAGCCGAAGACGGTCTCCAGCAGGTGTCCGGCATCGTGGGAAAGCCAGTCGATTTGAGGATAGCGCGTCTGCAACCAGCCTGACAGAAGATAGATTGTGAGCGGGAACCCGTACATTTCCGTGAAAAGCGCAATAATGAAGGCGCTGTATGCCCCAAATGAGCGCCAATCACGAGCGGTTGCCGGCTTGAAGAAGCTGAATGCGAAGAAGATAAATACGGCAGAGTTGAGAATCGCCAGGGACCAAAGCCCATATGCAGGGATGTCCTCATGCATAATTTCTGCTCCTGAAACTCTCAATGTTGATGGGGAGGACGCTTCGAACTCGGCGAAGACGAGCTTCCGCCGCGATGGTCGTGTCCGCCGTGGCGTCCGTGCATGAAGATATGGAGGAGCGGACAAGCGAGAATTATCAGCCACGGCAGCCACCCGAGCAGATTGGCCCGATGCTCGGCAATCAGGTAAAAGGCGCCGATGGCCAGGAACCCCCATAGTACGATGTTCGTGGCGGAGATGCGCCGTGGAGGTTGGTCGTCGTTGCTGGACTGTCTAATCTTGGGTGGCATGGTCTTTGTCCGCCTTTCTGCACAGAGATTTCGTCCCGACACAGGCGACGCAGCGGTTGGGGTCAAGCCCGGAGCAGCGGGCCTGCATCGATTGCGGGGACAACAATGTTCGCAATGGAAAACAAAAACCTTGATCCCTGTTATAGTTTTGTTTGGGCTTGCACCCTGGCGAGCGAAACTGTCGGAGCGTAGCTCGCGGCCACTCGGCATAGTTGCAATGTGTTTCTGGAGATCGCCGCAGGCGGTCGGGGAATGACCGCTGTTAGGTATGACTGGCGCACGAGCGGCGGCAAACTTTAACCCAGATCAATCTTCCGGTCAGTGCCACCAGCTACTAGTTCGCACACGGATTTCGACAAAATGACTTTTCGCTTTTTCCGGATTGTCTTGGGGACGATTTCTATAATCGGTTTGCTCGATTTCGTGGTTGAAGGTTTTTGCATCGGGCCGAGGAACAAGCGACCAAGGTATTTACTGCAACGCCGGGAAATGGCGCGTGCGAACCGCATTCCCTCACAGCGGAAGCGGCTCGCCGTGTAGCTCAATCGCGGTGATGGTGGGGTGCGGTCGCCCAGACAGAGTGATGGCAAGATGAACAACAAGACGCAGTTCAATATCTGGTACTGGTTCGCGGCATTCGCCGGGCTGATGCTGTTTCAATACCTGTTCACGATTGCAAGCCAGGTCGCCGAAATTCCCTATAGTGAGTTCGAAAGTCACCTTCAGGCGGGCCGCATCGCCGAAGTGCAGGTTTCCGATCGCTACGTCCAGGGAAGCTTCCGGCAACCGCTAGAGGGAGGTCAGACCCGTTTTATCACGACGCGCGTCGAACCCGACTTCGCCGAGCAACTCCGCCGGAACGACGTCGTCGTCACCGGGCAGATCGAGAGTACGTTCCTTCGTGATCTCCTGTCATGGGTCGTTCCGATGGCGCTGTTCATCGGTGTCTGGGTGTTCCTCATGCGACGAATGGGAGGCGGCGCCGGCGGCGGCCTGATGCAGATCGGCAAGAGCAAGGCCAAGGTCTATGTCGAGACCGACATCAAGGTAACGTTTGACGACGTGGCCGGCGTGGATGAGGCCAAGGAGGAATTGCAGGAGATCGTCGATTTCCTGAAGAACCCGGACGAGTATGGCAGGCTCGGCGCGCATGCCCAAGGGCGTTCTGCTGGTTTGGCCCTCCCGGCACGGGCAAGACCCTGATCGCAAGGGCCGTCGCCGGCGAGGCACGAGTGTCGTTCTTCTCGATCTCGGGTTCGGAATTCGTGGAAATGTTCGTGGGCGTAGGGGCCGCGCGTGTGCGCGATCTCTTCGAGCAGGCCCGCGCCAAGGCTCCTGCAATCATCTTCATCGACGAGTTGGATGCGCTCGGCCGTGCGCGCGGCGCTGGCCCGATGATGGGCGGCCACGACGAGAAGGAACAGACGCTCAACCAGCTCCTTGTCGAGCTTGATGGCTTCGACCCGACGATTGGTGTGGTGCTGCTGGCGGCCACCAACCGGCCGGAAATTCTCGATCCCGCGCTTCTACGCGCCGGCCGCTTCGACCGGCAGGTGCTGGTCGACCGGCCGGACAAGCAGGGCCGCATCCAGATCCTGCACGTCCACATGCGCAAGGCGAAGCTTGCAGAAGACGTCGATGCCGAAAAGATCGCAGCGCTGACCCCGGGCTTCACTGGCGCCGATCTGGCCAACCTCGTCAACGAGGCCACGCTGCTGGCTACCCGCCGCAAGGCCGATGCTGTCACGATGGATGATTTCAACAACGCCGTCGAGCGCATCGTCGCCGGTCTGGAGAAGCGAAACCGCCTTCTCAACCCGAGAGAACGCGAGGTTGTGGCCTATCACGAGATGGGCCACGCGCTTGTCGCCATGGCGCTGCCCGGCTCGGACACCGTGCATAAGGTGTCGATCATCCCGCGCGGGATCGGCGCGCTGGGCTACACCATCCAGCGTCCGACCGAGGATCGCTTTCTGATGACCAGAGAGGAACTCGAGAACAAGATGGCGGTCCTGCTCGGCGGCCGGGCGGCCGAGAAGATCGTCTTCGATCATCTTTCAACGGGAGCGGCGGACGACCTTGCCAAAGTCACCGACATCGCACGCGCCATGATCATGCGCTACGGGATGTCGGAAAAGCTGGGTCATGTCGCCCTCGAGAAGGATCAGCGCTCCTTCCTGACACCGAACCAGATGGCAGCCTATCCTCAGCCTCGCGACTATGGCGAGGCGACAGCCGACGCAATCGACGGGGAGGTGCGCGCGATCATCGATGGCGCGTTCGAGCGAACGATCCGTTTGCTCAAGGAGCGTCGAGACCTTTTGGAGCGCACGGCCCGTAGACTGCTGGAGAAGGAAACCCTTGACGAGACGGAGCTTGCCGCGTTGACCGGAACCAACGAGGGTGACGACCCTGACAGTGCCAATCAGCCTGTCAAGACATTGAAACGAGCCTCCACGTTATCAACCGCCAGCCGGCGCTCGCCGTAACTATCGGGGTGCCTGATTTCATTAAAGGTCCCGAATGCATTCAAGTGGTAGCTGATCCCCACCGCGCGTTCTAACAGGCCGTCAGGCCGGTGGTAGAGTCTCAAAAGAGGTAACAAGTTCGCTAATCGTCCGGGCACAGGAGCCGATCCGAACGTCGACCCCGGCCGCGCAGAGCTTGTCGCGCTCGGATGATCCGACATATCCGCAGATCAACCGAATTGACCCACTGGCAAGGATCAAGTCGCAGGTTGACTCGTTCGTTCTAGCTGCATTTGAACGGAACCGCCGCTTGCGTGACGCTGGGTCGACGACGAGCAAGCCGTCGCTTTTGGCGAAGAAGGGGCTTAGCACAGCCCTTCTTTGGCTGCGAGAGACCAGCAGGGCTACGCAACGCTTTAGATCAAACGCAGGCGAGGCTGTCGATACCATTCGTGGCTCGTGAAACACCGCTCATTTCTCCCACTTCTTATTAATTATGATCGGCGTGGACGGGATGCACTTTAATCTCGATCAAGTGCGCTCCCAATCATCGTTGCCGCCAATTGGTTGCAATTTGCTTCGTGGGCAATGGTAGTTGCTCAGCCTCAGCCTCAGCCTCAGCCTCAGCCTCAGCCTCAGCCCCAGCCGCCGCGCGCCCGCGATCTCTTTGATCCCGGTCAAAGTGTCCGTAGGCAATATGTGCGATGGTGCGACCTTGCATGACATGCGACGGGATGGAATCCTCCCGTGCAAATATGGGAGTTGCGTGAAACAGTCGGGAGGCGATGGGTAAGTGCACATGTTCAAGCTACTGGCATTGCTGGTCGTTTGCGCGGTTTCCTTCTTCGTGCAGGGGAAGCTGGCCTTGGCGCATGAGGGAGGTTTCGCGCCGGTTCATTCGATCTCCCAGTGCCAGATGGCCCTAAGTCCCGAATTCGCAGCGCCATTGCCCCCGAATGACTGCTCCTCCCAACGGACATGCTGCATGGTAGTATGTTCGCCATGCCAGGTGCTCATAACCGGGCACCGAACCGAGTTCACCTGGAGATTAGGTGAATCTTCGACCCTCCCCGCTCTTGGCGACGATTGCCTCAGGTCAATCATACTTGGCCGAGATCCTCCGGTCCCACGATCCTATCGCCTCTAGGTAGTTCCTCGCTGTCCTGACCAAGGCGCGGTGCTTGTTCGTCTGGTTTTCCGCGTCGGAAAGTTAGGGGTGGCAAAGCACGACGACGGTGTTGTTACCGGAGCGAGGATTTTCATCAGGTCAATAGCTGGTTGCGGACACAGCCACCGGAGCGGCAGCACGCCCGGCGACTGTAATAAAAGTTGGGATCGAGCGTCCTTACCACATGAGGTAACGTCGCTGTCGCTCTTGCCGCGACCGATGAGTTCCAACGTGGACGGAGTAGACCATGTTTCAAGGACTTACGGCACAGGAAGCTGCACGCCCTTCGGGCGGTCCGCTTGATGATTTAAGCAGGCGCCCAAAGCGCCCGAAAGACGGAGCCGACAGCGAGGCTTGGGCTCCGGTGATAGGATTGCCGCCGTCGACGGATGCCTACCGGCTTCTTCCGCGGTTTCGAACGGGAGATCGCAGGATGCCGGTTGGGCGGGACCTGTTCCGCATCGGCGAGACGAGCAAGTCAATCTTCAACCTTTTGTCCGGCTGGGTAGCGGTCTACACCCTGCTTGAAGATGGCAGACGGCAGATCGTCCATTTCGCGCTACCAGGAGCGGTCATGGGAATGCCGACTTCAAACGGGGCTAAAATCAGCTATGGGGCGCAGGCCCTGACGGAAGTGGTTGTTTCGGTCATCCCGAACACTGTGCTGACCACCGTTTTGAAGGACGATCCCGAAGTCAGCATGCGGCTGGCGAGCACACTGGCCCGTGACACTAGTATAGCCTATGACCATATGACGAGTATCGGGCGTCGCACCGCGCGCGAGCGCGTCGCGTACCTTCTTCTTGAACTGTTCACGCGCCATCGGGCCCAATGGCCCGGCAACAGCATTGAGGAGATGGTAATCCCGCTCACACAGGAGCAGATCGGGGACGCCACGGGCCTTACCTTCGTTCACGTGAACCGTGTTCTAAGCACGTTGCGCAAAGACAAAATCGTGCATTTCCACTATCGGAGACTCCGAATACTCGATCCCGATCGATTGATCGAGGTAGCCGGGGTTGACCCGCAAACCGCGATGTCATGGTTTGAGCGACGATCAACCTGAACGCCCCTTCGGACCAATCAGGATCCGCCATAGCGCTGCACGATCACGAGGCCGATCGCCGTCAAGACCAGACCGAATGCCAGCGAGGGTCCGAACTGCTCGCCGAAAAGCCCGATACCGAGCAGCAGGGCGAAGACCGGCGTCAGGAGGGTGAATGCATTCGCCTGGCTCAGCGGAACGCGATCGAGCACCCAAAACCAGAGCCAGTACGCCAAGGCTGTTCCGGGAAGGGCCAAAACGATCAATGAGAACCCGAAGTCCGACGAAAGGTGTATCTGAAACGGCTGTTCCAGCGCCAACGCCATTACTGCCAGAGGGATTGCTCCGAGGAGAAGCTGCGCCGACATTGCGACCAAAGGGTCAATTCGGTTTCTGACACCTTTCATCAGGACATTGCTAACGGCGAGGCCAGCGGCCGCCAAGACGATGAAGGCCGGTCCTATTACACCATCGAAGCCTTGCTTGATGTCTAGCTGAGGCAAGGTAACTGTGACGATCCCGAGGAACCCGATCGCCAATCCAACGTATTGAGCGGGTCGCAACCGTTCCGAAAGGAATGCAAATGCCAGCGCGGCCGCGATCAGGGGCTGACTGTTTGCAATGACAGTCGCGAGCCCTGGCGAAACAAATTCAGCAGCGTGGAACATCCCGAAGTAGGCTGATGTGGTGGCTCCAAGGCCAATGAGCGCGAGAGCAATCCACGATCGGAAGTCCGTTGGAATGGGCCGCCGAAGCATTATTGCGACCACGCCCAAAACCAAGCCTGCCAAAACAGCCCTGAGTGTCGCGAAGGTCATATGCGGGGCGTGTGTCAGGCCGAGCGTGATGAGCGGAAAGCAGAGAGCGTTGAGAAAAGCGACCAGCAGGAGAATGAGTGTGAAGCGAGAAACCATCATCCGTCCACCCAGCGATCGCGCCGACCGTAAAGGACTGCTCCATGCACAGCGACGACTGATCACCTGATACTTTCCTGTATGACAACGCTTCGGCGATCCAAAAGAGCGGGTCGCTATACGTCTCTTGGTGGCTCCTCGCGATTTGAAATGACAGCACGTGCTGCGGCGATCTGTTCCGCCTTTTCGCAGTAGCAATCGAGAAAACCGTGTATGGGACAGGTCCGGCACATCTCCTCTAGGCGCTTGCGAAGCGCGCGACGGCCTCGGTGCAACCGGACGGTGACGTTGTTCAGCGAGGTTCCAAGGCTTGCCGCAAGCCGATCGCGTGGCTCGCCGAGGATGTCCGCGCGCCAGATGATGTCCGCATATTCCGCCTTGATCGTAGGCAATAAGCGGTACAGACAATTGCAAATGGTTGCGTCAAGCTCTTGGTCGGACTCGGTAGAATGGTTCTCTAAACTGTCGGGATCGACCGCTGTTTCGCGCTTGCGACGCCTTATCCGGTCTCGCTGATGGTCGATGATAGTCGTCGCAAGAATCCTCCCTAACCAGCCACGCATAGTACGAACGTCGCGAAGCTGAAATGACCGCTCCAGGGCGCGTAAGGTGAACCGTTGAAGCACTTCCTCCGCCTCATCCCGATCGCGGAGCCGATTTTCAAGGAAACGCATTATTTCTTGCCGTACCTCGACCACCGCTCGCTGGACGGCTGCATCGTGCGGCTTGGCACCGTCGCCTTCCCAAATCCTTTCTAACGATTCATGGTCTTCATTGCGGGTCATTGAATGCTCCTGTCTAGTGAGCCAGAGCTTGCTCGGATTTATCCGTCTGTTACCACCCAGTGTAATTCTTTAATCTAGATCAAGATCTTTTCCCTTTCCCCAATCTTTCCCAACTATTCAGTGTGCCACTTCGAGGTAGGGGTAGAAATGCAACCCACCGGTTACCGAAACCACGTCGCTGCGCCGAGAATTTGACAGAGCGACGTCGCGGCAAAGGGAAAATCTTTGACTGGGACTGCGGGACGGAGGAACTGCACTGAGAGCACTTTATCATTACGGGCTGTGATCCGATCCCGGAGCTGCTACATCGTGCGCCAAGCGCGGGCTACCCCGTAAACCAGAGCCGGAGCGGTCTGTGGGGCGAGTACCCCACAATGTAGCGGCAATCTTTGTCTAACCCGCAGCCTCGTAGTTGCTATGGTCCACCGGGTCGGTTATTTCTTGGTGTCATGTTTGATGGCGACTGTCCGTATTCGGGCCTACGAACGGGGCGTTCCGTGAGGGGTTCGATTGGTCAAATTGGTAGGCTGGATCGGGCGTGGCAGATAAATCTCGATTGCGGTGGCCTTTCGCGATCCGGCTGTTGCACTGGTTGAGCGTGGGGACGTTCGCAATACAGATCGCGCTGTCTTTTGGCCCGATGAAGGGCTCTGGGATGGCATCAATGCTGTGGCTTCCCTCGCACATCTCTACAGGCGTCCTGATTTTTCTTCTCACCGTGTTCCGCCTTGTTCTTCGGGTCTGTACACGTGCACCTGGCCGAAGCCCTTCATTGCCCGCACGAGCTGCCGCGGCTCTTGTGCAGTGGTGCTTATATGCATTTGTTCTTGCTGTTGTGATAACCGGCTGGCTCGCCTATCGCCCGATGCCGTTGATGTCGCCGGCACGCCTGTTCGGGAGCTTGCCGATTCCCAAAGCGCCCTCCGTTGCGGGCCTGAACGCCCGAGACTTCATCGCCCTCCATAGCACGCTGTTCTGGGTGCTTGCCGCGCTGGTCGCCGTGCACGTGTTGGTCGCCGCAATGCATGCGGTTTTGTTTCGCGACGGGGTGATGAGCGGGATGCTGTTCAGACGTTCGCGCGAAGCCAAGGCTGAGGACAGTGGACTTGCCGGTTAGATTTGAATGTGTCACCCGTTTATCGTCCAAAGCTGGCCACCAATGATTACGGCATAATGAACCCCCTTGCCACCATACCCGCGAGGAGAGTTCCATCGTTTTATAACGCGCGGAATATCCTGCGACAGCACTGGCGCTGAGTGCGGGCGCTCGACTGTCGTTTTGGTCGGCAAACTCGGCGATTGCGATCGTCTCTTGGTCGCCACGGCCACCGACCATATCCTCTGTTGGCAGTCGATGTAGTTACCCGTCAAGCAGCTGGAAATGCGCTCCATGTTGGGCGATTTTCGTGGGGACTGATAACATCTAATCGATCTGTGTTTGATCTGGAGCAAGTTGCTACGGTTGCGTTCGGATTACCTTTAAGCGTGTTGAGAGCTTTTAGGTGCCGTGAGGACGTGAAGCCGTGAGGGCAGTCGCCAGAATGTCGAGGATCTCTAGCAAGCGGAATGGGAAGGTTCCGTTCGCTACCCGCTACTGGCTCATCGTGTGCATATCGACCTTCCTCGCGGCCAGCGCGTTTCTCTACGGTACAGGCCATGTTCATGCATTCCCGGTTGGCGAAGCGCAATATGGTGTGCAGACTAGCAACTTTATCAGCAGTTTCGATCATGGACATCCGGCACCATGTGATGACGAGGAGCGCGGTGACGGCAACTGCTGCGTTGCTCATCCTGGATGCGGCATCTGTGCTCCGTTGCCCTCACAAAGTTTCGCCGCCGCCCTGCAGGTGGAGACTTTTGGCGTCACGACCTTTCCGGCATTGGAACCTGGCGGCGCCCAGCGTCAGTTGCGGCCTCCGCGTCTCTTCGTGACCGCTTGAGCGCATGCTCTCCGATTCGTGCGTTCCAAGTCGACCTCAATGGTCGGACTCGCGAATATGAGAGCATTGATCATGAACTACCTGTTCAGGTGAAGTTCCTGACCGGGGTACCCGACCATTCCATTACCACCATCCCTCTTGCGGCGACGGGCATGATGACCCTCGTCCAGGATGACGGCTGAGAGCCAAGGAGCATAAGGTTATGACAAGGAACACTTCCAAGAATGTTATCGCAATCGAAGCCGCCGAGAGCCGAACGACATTTTCGCAATATCTCGTGACTGGCCTGCTGCCGGTTTTTCGGACACCGAGTTAGGCTAATCCCACTTTGTTTTCAAATTCCATAGGGCTGAGGTAGCCCAGTGTCGAATGGCGACGCTTTGGATTGTAGAAGCGCTCGATGTAATCGAACACGTCCGCCTTTGCATCGTCCCTGGTCCTGTAGACCTTGCGAGCTGTCCTTTCCGTTTTGAGTGATGAGAAGAAGCTTTCCATCGCGGCATTGTCCCAGACATTGCCGGATCGGCTCATCGAGCATGTGATGCCGTGGTCGGCCATGAGACGCTGGAACTGCTCGCTTGTGTATTGGCTACCCTGGTCCGAATGGTGGAGGAGCGCATCTGGCTTGCCTCTGCGCCAGATGGCCATGATCAACGCATCTGTAACGAGCTGGGCTGTCATATTGGTGCTCATCGACCAGCCAACAACACGTCGCGAGAACAGGTCGATGACGACGGCCACATAGAGCCAGCCCTCAGCCGTCCATAGATAGGTAAAATCGGCCACCCACTTCTGGTTCGGTCTTGCTGCCGCGAACTGTCGGTCTAGCACATTCGGCATGATGACAGGGCGCTCACCGTCGTCTTTCGGCAAGCCACGCCGTCTCGGCCTTGCTCTCAATGCATTTTCCCGCATGAGACGCTCGACGCGATGCAGGCCACAGGAGAGGCCTTCGGCGAGGAGGTCGTGCCAGACACGCCGCGCGCCATAGGTGCGGTCGCTATCCTTGAAGCTGTCCTTGATCTTGTCGAGCAGAGCCTCGTCATACCGGGCATGCTGGCTCGGAGACCGGTTTAACCAGGCATGAAAGCCGGAACGCGATACACCCAGCGCTTCGCAGAGCCATGCCACCGGCCAGATCGAACGGTGCTTTGCAATGAACGCGAACTTCATATCACGTCCTTCGCAAAGTAGGCGGCGGCCTTTTTTAAGATGTCACGCTCCGCCTTCAGCTTGGCCACTTCTTTCCGAAGCCTCTCGATCTCAAGCTGCTCAGGCTTCATCTGTCCCTGACCAGGAAACGCCTGTGCTGGGTCCGAACCATATTCCCTGACCCACTTGCGCAGGACATTCTCATGAACATCCAGATCGCGGGATGCCTGCGCAACGCCGACCCCACGCTCTCGAACCAATCTCACCGCCTCAAGCTTGTACTCGCGGCTGAACTTCCTTCGTTGCATTAATGCACTCCAGTTTCATTGGAAGCACCTTAACTCGGTGTCCAAGAAACCGGCAGCAGGCCAGACTTTGATGCTTGGCGTTGCGACGGCTATGGCGATGTCATTTGCGTCGCCAGCGAGGGCGGAGCCTGTGGCCTCCGGCTTCGTCTACACGGCAGACGAATATGGAAACACCATTAGCCGGATCGAAGTGGGAACGGGGAAGGTGGAAATCCTTCCAGTCAGGATCACGCCCCACAATGTCCAGTTCGTACCCGGCAAGAATCTATTGCTCGCGGTTGGGCTGCCCGTGTCCGACGGAGGGGAAAGCTCCAACGGAAATGACGCCGCCCACGGCGATAACGATGGCGGACACGGTGGCGGAGGTCACGGCGCTGCGACCGCGGGCGAACTGGTCGTCCTCGACACGACAAACATCACGTCTGGGCCGAAGGCCTCGATCGTCGTCGGCGGCCATCCCGCACATGTGATTGCCGATGCGGAAGGCGGCCTTGCCTATGTGACCAATTCCGAGGACGACACGGTGTCGGTCATCGATCTCGAACAGGGCAGGACCGTAGCCGCTGTAGCGACTGGCGACTACCCGCATGGCCTGCGGATGAGCCCGGATGGCAAGTCCATCTATGTCGCTAACGTCGAAGACGGCACCGTGTCGGTCATCGACACAGCCTCTCACTCCGAAACCACCCGCATCAAAGTCGGCGTCGCACCGGTCCAGGTTGGCTTCACGCCCGACGGGAGTCGCGTCTACGTTTCCTTGCGCGACGAGAACAAGGTGGCAATAATCGACACCGCCACGCGACAGGTGGCCGCGCGCATCGATGTCGGCCGCTCTCCCATCCAGGTGCACGCGACTCCGGACGGTCGCTTCGTCTATGTTGCCAACCAGGGTACTGAAGAAGAGCCAGATGACACCGTTTCGGTCATCGACGTCGCAGGTGGAAACGTCGTCAAGACGATCCAGACGGGCGCCGGGGCTCACGGCGTTACCGTCAGCGACGACGGTGCATTCGTCTTTGTCACCAACATCGTCGAAGGCACCGTTTCGGAGATTTCGGTCGAAAGCCAGTCCGTCGTTCGCACCCACCGGGTGGGCAAGGGCCCCAACGGAATCACCTATCAGGCGCGTTGAACCAGACGGGCGGCGTACCGCCGCCCGCTTTCACACCAAACTATGGAGCAAAACATGACCAGTCTCGTGAAGACCATTCTTGCAGCGACACTGCTGCTTTCC
Organism: Rhizobium rosettiformans; assembly: GCF_016806065.1. Lineage (NCBI taxonomy): Bacteria > Pseudomonadati > Pseudomonadota > Alphaproteobacteria > Hyphomicrobiales > Rhizobiaceae > Rhizobium > Rhizobium rosettiformans. The sequence goes on along the minus strand of NZ_CP032407.1, from coordinate 18,254 downwards.
ACGCCCGCTCTAGCGGAGGAAGCCCACCATAAGCCTTCCGGAACCACGGAATCTCTCACAGGCGACATGGCTCCGCAGGCGGGTGCATCGGCCACCATGCCCGACAGTGGCGCCTCGGAGATGATGGGCGGCGACATGATGAAGATGATGGAGCAGATGATGGGCGCTCATGCCCGGATGATGCGCGGGATGACGGGGGCAGGCGGCATGGAGATGGACGCAAGCGGTCCCATGCGGCAGATGATGTCGCCCGAACATGTGGAAGGGAGGATCGCCTTCCTGCGGACCGAGCTAAAGGTCACCGACGCGCAGCAATCGCTCTGGGAGGTTGTCGCCGAGGTCCTGCGTGCGAATTCCATCGCGTCCAAGGACATGATGCCCGCGATGATGCAGCCAGGAGCTTCCTCGAAACCGCTGCTGCAGACGCTTGCCGAACTGGAGCGCATGCTGTCGGCCCGCCTTGACGGTTTGCGCCGCCTGAACACGGCGCTCGAGCCCTTCTATGAGTCGCTGGATGAGACCCAGAAGAAGACGGCCGACCAACTGTTGATGCGGATGGGTATGATGTGAACGGCAAAACCATCTTCCTGCGGCGCCGGCTCGCCGCAGGAAGACACTGCGATACATGTCGGAGCTCTAATGAAATGGGGCATCTCAGTTTCATTTGAGGGGCCTTGGTGCCCCCTGTGGAGGCTCTATCGTCGTGACGGTCGGAAAGCAATTTTGGCATTGTCGGAAAGGGCCACTTCAACAGGGCGGTTCCTTTGACAATGCATCCGTGATCGAGCAGGGGGGTAACCTTCCATCCCGCATGATCGCTTCAACGCGCTGACCGAACGAAGGAGACTGGAATATTGAGACTGAATGTGCCCGACATGACCTGTGGACATTGCGCGGGCGTCGTGAAGAAGGCGATTCATTGCGTCGACAGCTAGGCGGCTGTTACGGTTGACCTTGCATCGAAACCGTGTCGATCGTGACTTCCACGGTTGTCGCCTAGATTTCGAAGTCGGTCGGGGCCGCAGGTTATTTGAATAAGGCGGTCTAAGGGGCAGGAGAGAACAGGTGAAAGAATTCGTGCGAATGATTGCTGCAGGCCTGATGACAGGCCTTGTGGGCACGGCCACTATTGCTGCACCGGCAACGGCGGCCGAGACCGTTTCAGTCTCGGAACTGCAGGAGCGTACCCACATTCACGGATTGGCGGTCGACCGCCGGAGCCCGGACCAGCTTCTGATCGCGACCCACCACGGGCTGTTCCGCTCTGGCCCGGACGGGCAGGCGGAACTTGTGTCTCCGGTGCAGGACTTCATGGGCTTCACCCCGGATCTGGCCGATCCCAGCCGGCTCTTCGCCAGCGGCCATCCTGCGGGCGGCGGCAGTCTCGGCTTCATCGCCTCCAACGACAACGGCGTGACATGGCAGCAGGTGGCGGCAGGCGTTGACGGTCCCGTCGATTTCCACCAGATGACGGTTAGCGCCGCCGATCCGAAAATGATCTACGGCGCCTACGGTGCGTTGCAGGTGACACGCGACGCCGGAAAGACATGGTCGATCGTGGGACCGCTGCCGCAAAAGCTGATCGACTTGGCCGCGTCGGCCGTCAGAGCAGATACTGTCTACGCCGCGACCGAGGGCGGCCTGTTAGCGAGCCTTGACGGCGGACGGAGTTGGCAAGAGATCCTTGCAGGTGCTCCGGTAAGTCTCGTCGAGGTGACGCCGGATGGTTCGCTCTACGCGTTCATCCTCGGGCGTGGCCTCGTGCGCTCCGCCGAAGCGGACCTGGACTTCAAGACCGAGTCGGATTCCTGGGGTGATCGAATTCTGCTACACCTTGCCGTCGACCCGACTGACAAGGACAGGATGTTCGCGGCCTCTCACAAGAGCGAGATCCTGGTCAGCACCGATGGCGGGAAAACCTGGGCGGAATTCGGCAAATGAGGCTGAGCCAGCGTTCGCTAGGGGCGCTCGCACTTGTCGCAGCGGTCACCGCGGCGGCGGTTGGGTTTTTGCTTGTTTTCGACCGCGGCTCAGACGCCTTGCTCAAGGCGGGCAATGCCAGCGTCGTCGGTCGCGGACAGGTCGTCTACCTGGAAAATTGCGCTTCCTGCCATGGCCGAAACCTCGAAGGACAGCCGGATTGGAAGTCCCCGGACAACGAAGGATTTCTGCCGGCGCCGCCGCACGACGCAAGTGGCCACACCTGGCATCATCCGGACAGGGTTCTTTTCGACGTCACCAAACTCGGTGTCGCCGAGGCCGCCAACCTCAAGAATTACAAGACGCGCATGCCCCCCTTTGAAAATTTGCTTGAGGATGACGAGATCATCGCAGCCCTTTCCTACATCAAGTCAACTTGGCCCGAAGACATGCGTCGTCGGCATGATCAACTGAACCGGGTGGACGAGTTGAGGGAGCGTTCCAATCCTTGACGATATACCGCGGTACCGGCTGGCTGCATCGAGCAGCGGCCCTGGCGGAGTGCCGCTTGTGGCGTCGATGAAAGGAGACGCCATCGCTACTGGGTTGGCCATCCGGCTCCTTGCTAGATGCCAGCTGCATCGCAGCCATTCTTACTTTCCGTGGTGTCCGGAAGCAATCCCACGAAATATCGTGGTAATCGTCACTAATTCTAACCGATGACCTTCCAACTTCCTGGATGATCGAGAGTGCAAGGTGCTGTGCGGTTCGCTGGTCGGCTTCATGAGGGCGGCGGGGCTTGTCGCAAAGTCAGGTTCGGCCCGCAGTTTGCCCTTGAATCGGGTGCGCTTCACGCTTTGTTAACCTTTTGAAGTCCGAAGAGGCGCGCGAGCAGGTCGTTCTGATCATTGACAGTCCAATCGCCGGTGAAGCCGAAGCCCTTTCTCAGCCAGAGCATTGCTTCGAATCCGGCGATCGTTCGCCGCGCCGTGCTGAAAGTTTGGAATCCGCCGATCTTCGGCATGTTCTTCTTCACTCTGAAATGGTCACTCTCAATACCTTGCTGGAGATGCTTGGTAACATAGTGAACCGGATCCGGATGCAGGTGCCCGTCATCGACTGACGTCCTGATTACCGACGGAAAGGTGTTGGCGCCGTCCGTGCCGATCTTTGCCGGTGACAACAAGGGCTCGTTCTTCAGCATCTTGCGGAAAAAACGCTTGGCGGCATCGAGATCGCGCTTTGCGGTGAGCAGGAAGTCGATCGGGTTTCCGTGCTTGTCGATGGCCCGGTATAGGTATCGCCACTTGCCGCGAATTTTGACATAGGTCTCGTCGATCCGGACCGAACCACAATGCGGGCGCCGAAACTGGCGCAGCCTCTTCTCGATGAGTGGTGCATAGGCAAGGACCCAGCGGTTGATCGTGCTGTGGTCGACCTCGAAGCCGCGCTCGCGAAACATCTCCTCGAGATCTCGATAGCTGAGCGGATAGCGCAGATACCAGGTCACCGCCTGCACGATCAGCCATGCCTCGAAATGCCGCCCTTTGAACTCATCCTTTGACTGGCGCTTCAGCTTCTCGGCAATGGCATTCAGAATCATTTGTGCGCTCCACGATAATGGGAGCGGCAGTTTCCTCGCCGATGGTCAACAGCGCGTTAACTACCAAAATTTGCGACAGGCCCCTATGAGAGGCTTTTGCGGCTCGCAGAAGCTCATGCTTTGCGCAATCCAGAAGTCTCTGAGGAGCTTATGGTCGAACTCGATCGTGCGCGCGTCGTGCAAAATTACAAGATTGCCTCCAATGTCGTCCGTATGGGATCGACCGTCCGCTTTACCAGTGATCTTGGCGAGGATCGCACGGTGACACTCGTGTTCCCCGGAGAAGCCGATATTGCCGCTGGCCGGATTTCCATCCTCACACCAATTGGCGCTGCGCTCATTGGCCTCTCTGCCGGCCAGTCAATCGACTGGGTCGCACGGGACGGCCGTGTGCATCGTCTTCATGTCGAGCACGTGGCAAACCTTGCAGCAAGCAAGGTGGCATGATGGCTCACTCGCTCCGCCGTCTCTCCCTCAATGGAGGCTCCTTAATCGCAGGATAGTCACCCCTGCGCGGAATGCGCGCAGGGGATCTCCCATTCTTGTCGATGTATTCGCTCAGAGGTGAGCGACGGAGAACTGCGAAATGTCGAACGACAATATCATCCTGACGACCAAGGATTTCACCATCCTGGAGGTCCTGCGTGACCGCCACCATGACCAAACTGGCCTGCTGATGCCGCTGATCCGAAACAAGATGGAGAAGGCCATCGTCGTTTTCCGAGAAGACCTGCCGGGTAATATTGCAAGCATCAACAGCCGTGTACGCTTCCGCGTAGCAGCTGGAGAGAGTGATACGCGTGTGATCTCGACCGGGCAGTCTCATGGGCCGGTGGGCATGTTCCTGCCCATCACGACGCTTCGTGGTCTGGCGCTTCTTGGACTGCGCGAAGGTCAGGCGATGTCATTGGTCAATATGAACGGCGTCACGGAGAAGATTGTGCTCGAAAAGGTAGAGTATCAGCCAGAAGCGTCGCGGCATGAACGAGGGGCGCTAGGTCAACAAGAGGTCATGGCTGGGCAAAAACCGATGCTGCGCGTCATATCTGGCGGACTTGATCACCATCGCTACAACAGTTCTGCTGGGGCTGGCGGATTTGATGATCCGGGCCCATCAGCAGCCTGACGTCTAGCCGTAAGCTTCTCCCGGATGCGCGCCGAGATCGAGGTGCGCATCCGACGGTGTCTCCGAAACTCGATCTAAGTGTAGCGGGCCACCATGACAAACACTCTAAACGTCGTTCGTTTTTAGTTCCATAATTAATGTTATGCGATTTTTGTTAAAACATTGATTCGTATTGCAAAATTTACGAGGTTTTGCGTCCCTCCATCGTTATGGACAGTGGTTGCGGCGGAGCTGGCAGGAGCCGTGGCATTCGCTCATATCGGATTTTTCAGGCCAAGCACTGCATCCAAACTGTCCTTAGACCCAGGAAACGAGAACTGCCAGAATAGAACTTCGGAGCGAAGAGGCTGGTATAGGTACTCATGCGACGGCTCTCTCCGGCCCCTCGGAAGAAGACGGCTGAGCACGCGAATAGCCGACGCCGAAGACGAACCAAACCGCGAGCGCTACGCGTGGGACTGAACGAAAGACATCGCGGCCAGTACGCCACCAGCGTGGGTTCTTTAATATTGCGTGCCGCACGCGCGGCCGGATGCGCCTGTGCCGCAAGGCCGCTAGAAGTCAAAACCTCCGCCATGTTCCGGGTTTGCCCGGATGTCCGCGTCCGGCCATGTGTGGCGTGCAGCGTCGCGAAGGGCGGCAAGGCCCGCCTTTGCTTCTTCTAGTCGCATGTCAAGCGTCTCGACGGCATAACGGATCGGGTCGGGATCCTGCAGCTTGTTCAACACCCAGGCGGCGCTCCTCGAAACGAGGCTGCCATACGCTGCTTCCGCAGTTTGCACTGCCACGTGAGGGATTTCCCCCTTCTGGAGAACAAGAAATCCAAGGTCGATGGCGTCACGGTAGGCAACGGAACTGTCCTGGCAACGGTCGGCGTTTGCGAGCAGCTTCTCTGCGAACATTGATTCGATCGCGAGGGTGGGGACGCCGAGGTCTGGGTCGAGATTTCCCGAGAGGGGGATGCGGCTCTCCCGGACAATTTCGAACTTGATTGCCTGGCCCTGGTATTCGACAAAAGTTCTGATGCCGTACTGGTCGGTTCTAACCTGGCGTAGCTCCTTCGCTCCGTCCGGCAGCACGGCAGCGACGCCATGGTCGAAGAACGCGACCCGCAGTTTCCGGTAGCCTTCCATGTCCGCGCATAAGAAGTCGACGTCGAGCGACCTGCGGTACTCGTTGTTCTTCAGGACAATCGCGGTTCCGCCCCCGAAGTAGCACTGGCATTCCGCTAGGAATGGTGCATCCATTCCGGCAAGCAGCTCTCCGATGATCTCGTGCTCGGGTTTAAGATAAGCCACTATCGCCTCGCGTTCATGGATGCTCGGATGATATGGCAGCAGAGCGCTTTTTTGAAGCGAGGAAGCTAGACGAGCATCACGCCGTGGCCGCATTCGTCGGTCAGCTCTCTAATAAGCAGCTGTTCCCGCGGCGTCAGGTTGTCTGCGTCTACGAGGCGCCAGTTCCGCTCATAAAGAGCGAATGCCTCGTCAGGTGCGATAGGGCGCACGGGATTGCGGTTCCACGCGAGCAAGTTCAGCTCCGGGAATTCGGCGGGAACGATCTTGTCGCCAAAGTGCATCATGATGACAATCTAACTCATTGAACACGGTCGATCAACACGACAACGTGTCGCTTCATCCACGAGTTCCTCGCATATGGTCCCTCCCGGAGCAAACGTCAACGTCAGCAGTCGTCGATCTTGCTAGGCTACGCAGTCCCCTGCTCTGCGTCCGAACCGACAGCCGCTGCATCGGATGTGATGTGGGCACCCCCGCTTTCTTTTGGAGGTGTCACACGGGCGAGGACTCCGCCTCCCCTGCCTCCTGTTTTAGGATCCAGCCTCCGACCGAAATTCGCATGGACGAACAGGAAAATGGTCTCGCCGAAGACCTGTCGCATCTGTGGACCATGACCCTAGTGCTGCCGCATGTGGAGCGTCTCGACGACGACCAGATGCTTGTCTACTTCCCCGATTATGAAGCCATAGCCAAGTTGCAGGTAAGGAGCCCTGAACTGAATGCAAACAGGGCACTCTTGAGGCGTGACCGGTCGTGTCCCGGCTGCGGGAGATCGAAGAGCGAGATCTTCCGCAGGTCTGAAACGGCAGGCTCGGGTCGGAGTGAGCGGCAATGCCGGGCTTGATCGAAAGCGGCTTATCGCCGAACAATATCGGCTGTTCAGGGAGAATTCTGATCAATATCACTGGCAAATGTGCATTTCTAGTGCTGCGGGCAACAGGTCATCGGGAGGAGCTTAGATCGAATGGCGGCTGTGGTTTTGGAACTCGATGACGACGGCGCGCGATTTCGGCATGGCGCCCAGGAGCGAGAAGCTGACGGTCGGCTCGACACTCTTCTCGATCAGCGCGCTAGCGGAAGCCTGTCGCAGAAGAAGTTCCATCTGGCATTGGCTGACCTGGTCGAGCAATATCCGAATTACATCGATGGTCATGTGCATCTCGGCTTCGCGATGCTTGAGCATGGCAAAGCCAAACAGGCGCTCGATGCCTACGAACGAGGGCTAGGAATTGGCCTAGCGGCTATCCCGCGGACTTATCGGGGCCGCATCGAATGGTCCTGGTTGGAAAACCGGCCTTTCTTGCGCGCAGCTCATGGTGTCGCTCTTTGCTACCAGAAACTTGGTCGACGGGATCAGGCAATCGAAATATTGGAGCATATGCTGCGCTGGAATCCCAGCGACAACCAAGGCATCCGCTACCTGATCGGTTCGGAGTATTTGCGCACGGGCAACGAGAAAAAGGCCCAGAAGATCTTCAAGCAAGAGGCGGACAGCTACCCTCCTTATCGCTACGAGGCGGCCTTGCTTGAAATCATGTCTGGCAGAATGGTTGAGGCCGCAACGATCCTGCGCCGGGCCTTTATCGAGAATCCATACATTGCCGAGATCTTGACCGGCACGCCGAGCCCCTTGCCAATGACCATCTGGCACGGATCGAACCTGTCGGAGCCCGAAACCGCAGAGGCCTATGCCGAACACTACGACGCTCTGTGGCGCTCGACTCCGGAAGCGGTTGCGTTTCTGCGCTGGCTCCATACCCATCCGAAGGTGATGCGTGAGCGCGGGGACATTTTTGTAATCAAGGAAGCGCTGCTCTGGGAACAAGAGTTCGAAAAGCGCAGTGCATTGGGCGCCCAGGAGGAAGTCTTGATGGCTGCAATCGACAACAAGCTCTCGAAAGCGATCGTTATCGAAAGGCGCGATCGCCGGGGCCAACCCATCAAACCCTGGCTCTATCCTCAACTGCAGCCGCGTTACGGGGTGTGAGACTGACGGCCGGCGCTAGACCTCGCTGCTTTGGTTCCACTAAATGTTTGGCCTCGCCATCGAACCCAAACCGTCGGAGCGTCTACCACTCCCTCCCCTCACCCGGCGGGACTCGATCCGCCACCGCAGCGCGCTTCATCGGCATGCGAGCGGCCTGTTCGGAGCGCTCTAGAACCTTATCGATCGCCGGAAGGATCCGTGCGCCTGGGAGCGTCCATGTCTACTCCCCGGTGTCGCTCCCATCTTTTCGGGCTACATTGCTCCTGGCGAGGCCCGCAGGCGGTCACCTGATGTGTTCATGGTGCGATAATCATCTATGCTGAAATTCAGCGAGCTTCGGACGCCCCACCCTAACAGACCACCCTCCCCCCGCCTTGAAATACACCCCGGGGGGTGATAAAAGAATAAGTAGCTACGGACAGCGGGGCTTCTACTTCGGTAGTCGCCGTCAGCAAGTGCGCCCTCGAGGCCGGTACACCACGGTAAGGCACACCCGCATTCCTTTCGAAAGGCTCCTGCTCTGCTGGAGCCTTTTTCATTCAGGGAATTCGCTTCGCTTCATACAAGCACTTGCGCAGAAGAGTGTGGATGTTGAACCGCCGCTTGATGCGGCTGAACGCCACCTCGCGCGAATGGCAGCTGGTGATGACGAGGTTGACGTCGGCAGTGATAGCAGATGCCGGGTAAAGGTAGAAAAACACGACCTGATGTATTCCGTCTACGAGCCGGTGGATGCGGCCTGGTGCGACATCGATCACTGCAAAGTTCATGGCTCGATTACGATCTGCCGACTCCCAGGAAAAGTAGTTCTGCTCGATCATACGATGGGCAAGCTCAGGCAACCCCAGCGACAATGCATATCTGTCTTCGTTGAACAGGCGCGGCTTGCCATTTTTATCGAACATGTAGTGCTGCCCGTGGTCGCAGCCGGTCGATATGGTATGCAAACCGAACGAGATTGCGACACGCAGATCGGCGCCGTCTTTCCCTTTGTCCAGGACGGTAACAATCACCTCGCGCAGATGACGCAGTTCACGTTTGATACCGGCAATCTCAATTTCGTTCATGGCTACCTACCACTTCACGCTGTGGCGTAGGCAGACATGTCCTTTTTGACAGCCGGCATACCTTGCGTTCACGTTTCCTGTGTCTGCGCTGCTCCCAGCGAGACCTGAGGGTGCTCTACAATCGTCGTTGAGCTGCAGCTTTGAATGTGCCGACGACTTGCGCGATCCGTTGGGACCGCCGAGGATGACGCAGGTAGGTTGGGATAAAGATTTAGACCCTCAGGCGGCAGAAACACGCGTCTTCTGCTCAAATGCCGCCGGATCTTCGGCCCCATTCTGGAGGTCACGAGCGGAGAGCGGCAGGCCCAAACGACGGCTCTCGGCAATCGCTTCGCGGCCGATCTGCATCAGGGCTTCCTTGTTCGCGTCAAACTTTTTCAAGAGCATTTGCGGTCTCCTAGGGAAGGATATAGCGCAGAGCAACCCCGTCCGCAAATCGGGGCTTCGCCATTTGAAGGGACGCTCCCAAAGAGCACAAATCAGGCGCTAGATGAAGGCGTGATGCGACGCGATCGAAAGTTGCAGATCTACTCTTTGCACGTATAGAAAGAGGATGGTACCCTTTTGAATCCGTTACACCGAAAAGGATGATCACGCCATGACAGACGAAGTTGTCGACCTTTCGAAATCGCTGGTTTGGACTGTCGGAATGATCACGCAAGCCGGTCCTGATGAACGTGAGAGAGTAGCCAATGCTTATCGCGATGCACAGGACCTGGTTGCGCAGATCCCCAAAACTGACGAGGGCGCACGGCCTCGTATTGTCGCTTGCTTCCATCGCTCGGATAAATATCGCGCTGTCGAAGATATAGCCTGCGTTGGCTGGATCCTTACGGCCATCGAGGAACGCGTGAATGAAGGCGACCTTCCTGATTGGCGAAAGCTTCGTAAGGTCGTGAAGAACGCGGTGAAGCTCCTATCGGACCCTGCCCCGACGCTTCATTGAATGCAGTCAGGTTCGGCACACATCCGATGGTTAGATCGCTTTGGGCCTGGTGATGCGGAACGGTTTTGGCGGGGGAAGTCGGTCCCGGCTTCCGCTTCGCGGCGCTATGCTAAGCCTCCTGCGGCTTCCCTTCTTCCGTCAAAACCGTGTCGAGAATTCCCGCTTTCCCGCCCCTGAAGGAGGGGCGGCGCTATGCTGAAAGCTCCGATGTTCTTCATTGTTTGCCTCGGATCTCGGACTGGCGCCGATCGATCCGAGCGATGGCTTCGCCAGAAGGGCCGGAGAAGGACGCCGCATGAGCGCCAGCTGTTCGCCAAAGGCGGTCGGCGCGCGGCGGAAACCAAACCCAACCCGCTGAGTGTTATAGCGCGGCTTTCGCCGCGCCATTCGTTTACTACCTTCCGATAGTCCGGGGCTCCATGGCGATCACCAGGTCATGCACCATCTTCAAGGTCGTATCGTCGAGCTTTTTCAGGTGGTCGACCATTTCCTCCATCAGCTGTTCTCTCAGGGCCTCGCGTGACTCGGCTTTGGAGTGAGAGGGCTGTTCGTTGACGAGAGGATCGAAGAACTCTTCCGGGGTGATATTCAGGACTTCGAAAACGTGGAGCAGGCGTCCGACTGTCATCAAGGAGGAGGCGTTTTCGTAGCGGGCGTAGGTAGCCTCCTTCAGCCCTAGCAGCATAGCGACTTTGGCTTGCGCAAGTTGTCGATCGGTTCCCAGGTCACGCAGCCTTTGCGCGACAAGCAGATCCAATTGCCTGAGATCGATGATCTTGCCATTGAGCCGTTTGCGATCACCCGGCGCTTGGGATGCTTATTGCGCAGTTGAAGCCCTAACTCGCTGTAAATCCTGCGTGTCTTCTCCATGTTGATCTTCCAGCCATCGCGGCGCAAATGCACATGCACACGCCGGTAGCCATACCGCACGCGTGTCTCGCAAATCTCCTTGATGCGTCTTTCGAGTGGGGCCTGCCCGGTGCGGCGGGACTTGTAGTGGTAGGACGATGTGCCGAACTTCAGGACCTTGCAGGCCCGTCGGATCGATATGTCCCAGTCCACCAGCATACCGTCGATCAGCTTGCGCTTCCGGACAGGCCTCAGAGCTTTCGGCGGATGACGTCCTGGAGCATCTCGCGGTCCAGCGTCAGGTCAGCGACGATCTTCTTCAGTCTGGAATTCTCATCTTCCAGAGCCTTCAATCGACGCATCTCGTCGGGCAGCAGACCCGCATACTCCTTGCGCCAATTGAAATAGGTAGCCTGGCTGATCCCAGCCTTCCGGCAAATCTCGGCCACCGGCACACCATCATCGCCCTGCTTCAAAATGAACGCCTCCTGGGCGTCCGAGAACTTCGATGCCTTCATGCTTCCGCTCCTTCTCCCAGCCGGGAAATACCGCGGGAAACTGAACGGTCCAGTTTTTGTGGATCAGAGTACTGAAGAGCCGACCTAGTTGCCGTTCAGACGATTGCGATCTCTGCCAATCCAGCGGGCGCGGGTCGCTCGATGGGAGCCCGCCCCCTCCCCTAGGGCTCTCTTCCCGCTCAGTCTGCTGTAGCGGTGAAGCCTGGCAGATCGAGCAGGAGGGGTTGTTCGGCCCTATACTCTGGCCGGGCTGCGCCACTCAAAAGGTTTCGAACAGATGGCAAGGGTCCCAGTGCCGGAACTCCCCTGCCCTATCAAACGGCCGCGATGTCAACGAAGTCGGTGCTGACGGCGGCATATTTCCGCTGCGCTCATCGAATGGAACAGCAAACACTGACAATGGGCGGCAGTCTTCTTGGCGATCACAGCGACCGTAGGGAATATCTGCTGGAATAGAGGCGAGTCGATCTCCTCGATCACCGGGCGTTTGCACCGCCGCCAATGTCAAAGCCGTGGAAGTCAAGCATGATCACGAACTTGAACGGCCTTACCCGTGCCGATCAACTTGCCGCAGCTGTGTAATTCGACATCTGCGAGAACAAAGTGCCGACAGCCTGCCCTACTCCGGCTTATCTCATACAGATCGCCGCTATGAGGCGTTCGCGTTCTCCCTCTCACACTCTTCACCCGCCTCTGCCCCAACATTTCGCAATACCTAAGATGACTGGCTGGTTATCTCCCGTCCGGCTAAACACACTAGCGTGGGGACGCGCGGGAAACGAATTGGCAGTGTTGGGGATGGGATCCGATGAGGCTGAAGAGGTAGCCGGTGAGAGATTATCCGCTGGATGATTCCCTCACGAGGTGGCGCACCGATATATACGACGCGTGGCGTCAGTTTGGGTCGATGGGGTTTGTAAACGAACCGAACCAATATTGGTGCTTTGAACAATAGCACGTTAGCCCGTGCGCGGGTGGGTAGCATCTATAGTTCGTAACTTGTTGTCGTCACTACAGAATTAAGAGTTTTGACGGCAGTCAACCGATGGCGCAATGCTTCACTCGCTGTCCGCGCGTCGCCAAAGCATCGCGTCTTTGACCCCTCATGGGCCTTAAGGTTTTGTTAACTTAATTTTCCTTGCTGGAATCAGAGAATCGGGGATAATGACGGCATATCCTCAGTTTCGGTAATTTTACCGACAGAATGGTCAACGACTCTATGAACGCGTTCTCACTTCCTTCGTTCGAATTGGACGACAAGATACTGATGCAAGGTGCCGAAATCTCTCGCAGGCTTAACCAGCTGCGGCTGGAGAATTTCCCGCCGAGCGCGAAGAAAACCTTGCGGCAGTTTTCTGTGGGTGAGGTTGCCCACTACCTCGGCGTTACGCCAAGCAATCTGAAACGGCTTTATTTAGACGGTAAGGGACCGGTCCCAACCACAATGTCGGGGAATAGGAAGTACTACACAGCTGAGCAGATGTTGGAGCTGCGGCAGTACCTCGCGGAAACGGGGAAGAGCGAAGCCAAGAGATACCTCCCACAGCGCAAGCCGGGCGACAAGCTTCAGGTCATTGCCGTCGTGAACTTCAAGGGCGGTAGCGGCAAAACGACGACTGCTGCCCACCTAGCCCAGCATCTTGCGCTTACGGGCCATCGAGTTCTTGCCATCGACCTCGATCCACAGGCTTCGCTTTCGGCTTTGCATGGCTTTCAGCCCGAACTCGATCAAAACCCGTCGCTCTACGATACGATCCGATACGACGAGCGGAAGCCGATTGCGGATGTGATCTTACCAACCAATTTCCCTGGCCTCGACATCATCCCGGCGAATCTCGAGCTGCAGGAGTACGAATACGATACCCCGCTCGCGATGCAGGCCGGCAGCGAGGGCAAGCGGTTTTTCACTCGACTTGGCAAGGCCCTCATGGACGTCGATGATCGTTACGATGTTGTGGTCATCGATTGTCCGCCGCAGCTAGGATATCTGTCGTTGACTGCCCTCACCGCCTCAACATCGGTTCTGATTACCGTCCACCCACAAATGCTGGATTTGATGTCCATGAGCCAGTTTTTGCTGATGCTCGGCAACATCACGAAGACCATCAAGGCGGCTGGTGCTGACGTAAGGCTCGACTGGCTACGCTACCTGATCACCCGTTTTGAGCCGCAAGACGTGCCTCAAGTTCAAATGCTTGGCTTCATGCAATCAATGCTCGCCGAGGAAATTTTGAAGACGCCGATGGTAAAGACGACTGCGATCTCTGACGCCGGATTGACCAAGCGGAGTCTTTACGAGTTAGAACGATCTAACTTTACCCGGGGGACTTACGACCGCGCCATCGAGTGTATGGATGCCGTGAATTTCGAAATTCAGGGGCTTATCCATCGAGCATGGGGGAGAATGTAACGTGTTGACCGCCGTCAAAATCCAGAAGTTTCTTCATCGAATCAACCGCTTAACGGTCCGAGGATAACAAGATGGCGCGGAAGAACCCTTTTATGAACGTCATGAGCGAGGAAGCGCCGGATAACTCCAAGGCTATCCTCGAATATACGAACAAGGGGGCCTCGAAGTCACTTATCCATTCTCTAGACGAGATGGCCGCGCAAGCAGATCGCTTTCTAGAGGGAGAGACTGTTGTCGAGCTCGATCCCGCTATCATCGACGATTCGTTCATTCGGGACCGCCTCGAAGACGACCCGGCAGATTTCGACGAGCTCCTGTCAGCAATCCGAGATCGCGGGCAGGACACTCCTATCCTTGTGCGGCCGCACCCGTCAGCCATGGGGCGGTACATGGTGGTATTCGGGCACAGACGCCTTCGTGCGGCCAAGGCGCTCGAACGAAAAGTGCGTGCGGTCGTCAAAGACCTTAAAGACAGCGATCATCTCGTCGCCCAAGGTCAAGAGAACTCCGCACGCGCGAACCTGTCGTTTATCGAGAAGGCAGTCTTCGCTGCAGAGATTGCCCGTCGTCAGTTCGATGGCGACAACGCGATTGTGCTTTCCGCCCTGTCTATAGACCGGGCAACGCTCTCGAAGATGCTGGCCGTCTCGACGATTCCCAAACTGGTGCTTGATGCCGTCGGTGCAGCCAAGGGCATCGGGAGGGATCGCTGGTACGAACTCAAGAACCTGTTAGAGCGTCCATCGACTCTTGAGAAAGCACTGAACTTCATTGAGACCGCCGACTTCAAAGCAAATGGCGGCGACGACCGTTTCAATGCACTACTGGCTTTCTTGAAGGCAGTCGGGAAGCAGAGCAGTCCTAAGGCGATTAGGACCCAGAAGTGGTCGTCAGAAGACAAAGCCGTTTCAGCCTATATCAAGGCGGACGCAAAAACGTACACCTTCGCCCTAAAAGCGCGGGATGCCGCGGGCTTCGGGGATTTCATCGCTGACAGCCTGGGAGACTTGTACCAAGCCTACCGGAACAAATTGGATCAACAAGGAGAGTAATCGGCAAAAAGAAAAAGGCCCCCAAACGACCGAAGTCGTGGAAGCCCTTCTCGTATTCCCTAAGCAAGAATGAGAATCGCATTTCCATGAATCCCAGTCAAGAGTCTTTGGCATCGTTTTGGTGAGCGGATTTCTTTTGCCTGAAGAAAGGTGAAGGAATATGCAGACGGGAAATGTGACGACGCCCTTTGGGCGGCGGCCGGCGGTGCTTGCTCTCGTGAAGAGACAGCTTCAGACGTCCGAGACGAAACCAAACCGCCCAGTCGAAAAATGGAAAGTGTTTCGCGACGCCTGTGAGGCCCGTGAACGCCTCGGCCTCCAGGACAGGGCGCTGACTGTGCTGGACGCATTGCTGACGTTTTATCCGGAAAGCGTGCTCAACTACGATAGCAGATTGGTGGTCTTCCCTTCGAACGCCCAGCTTTCTGTCAGAGCGCACGGCATCACTGGAACGACCTTGCGGCGCCATTTGGCTGCCCTGGTCGAAGCCGGGCTCATCCAGCGCAAGGATAGTCCGAACGGCAAGCGCTACGCTCACCGGGACAAGGGTGGCGATATCGAGCAGGCCTTTGGATTCGATCTTTCTCCACTTTTGGCTCGTGCTGCGGAACTTGCAATTCTGGCGCAGGAAGTCGCTGCCGAACGCCTGCAGTTCAGGCGAGCCAAAGAGGCACTGACTATCTGCCGGCGTGATGTGCGCAAGCTGATTTCAGCAGCGATGGAGGAGGGGGCCGATGGCGACTGGGAAGCCATCGAAGACATGTATGTCGGCATTGTCAGCCGACTTCCCCGCAATCCTGACCGTCACCAGGTGGAGGCAATCCTCGACGAGATGCAGCTTTTGCGCACCGAAATCCTCAACCTTCTGGAAAATCAGTTAGATTCTCAAAATATGGACGGCAATGCTGTTCAAAATGGCTGCCACATACAGAATTCAAAACCCGAATCCATCTATGAACTTGAACCTAGCTCTGGAAAAGTGCAGGGCGGAGCCGTCGAGCTGGAAGTAGCACCCAAAGCGGTTGCTCAGCCGTTGGCAAAGCCGGAACAGATGAAGGCGTTCCCGCTGTCGATGGTCCTGAAAGCCTGCCCGCAGATTTCGGACTACGGGCCCGGCGGCACGATCTCCCATTGGCGCGAGCTGATGGGCGCCGCGGTGGTGGTACGATCAATGCTTGGTGTTAGCCCGTCGGCTTACCAGGAGGCTTGCGAGGTGATGGGGCCGGAGAACGCGGCGGTTGCCATGGCTGCAATCTTGGAGAGGGCAGGGCATATCAATTCGGCAGGTGGATATCTCCGCGATCTCACGCGCCGGGCGAGGGGAGGGGAGTTCGGACTGGGACCGATGCTGATGTCGCTGATGCGTGCAAATGCGAACAGCGATCGGAAAACGGGGTGAGGGACGACGCGTTCCTAAATGGCCATCACTTGACGGCCCTTTCCGTTCTTCAATCGTCTGTCGGGGTATCGACCTTGGATGATTTTCGACCTGGTGGCCGGCCAGGGGGACGGCCTTTCCTGCTGACTCTCGCCGCTTTTCTAGTCAGTCGTTGGCGTTCGGCCTCAGCTTGTGCTTCGGCCTCCGCTTCCGCTTTTTGCCGAGCTTCAAGAACATCCTTAGGCGTCAGTTGGCCAACTATACCGATCAAACTGCGTATGGTGTCATGCGGGAGGTCATGAATGAGTCTGAAGAGTTCAACACGATCATCTGCCTCTTCAGGATTTTTACCGTAGAGATGAGGTGCAGCGGCATGAATCATCTGCATCGGCAGGAACCCAAGGAGCTCGGAAAGGTGAATCATTCGAGAGACGGTCAGTCGCGAAATGTTCAGTTCGTAGCGGCTGTAGACCACTCGAGCGAGACCAGCCAGGGTCGCGAAATCACTCTGGGTCAGACCAGTTTTCGCGCGTTCGTCGAGTAGGAATGCGGAAAGTTTTGCGTCGATCTCGCCGAAGCTGACTATGCCGCCGAATCCCTCCTTGCGGTACAAGGGTCTCTGGAAATCTGGATCTGTAGTCTCAACCAGTTCCCTTGATTTGATATAGTCGGATAGATTCCGCACAGTCGGTATTCCCTCAGTCCCCAAATCCGCCTGTGGCAGATATCACGCACCATAACGTGCCATTAAGGCACTGTCATCCTGCGCGCCAGTTACAAAGCCCTAACAAAAGTGGGGGGAATGAATGCCAGGATGCTGATCTCCTCGATATCAAATCCGCAACTCAGGGCGCGTTGTCCGTCACCTCAATATCCAGTGGGAGCATTCCTGTTCACGGCTTTCGCAGCGATCAGGCTCCAGCTGTGGGCGCTGGATTGAAAAACGCCTTCGACCGTTCTTTCTTCGGAGATCCAGCTCAGCTTCACGCGCATTTCGCATGCCAATAAAAGCTGGTCGATGCTGATGCACCTTGTGATCAAAATCTCAGACTTCGGCCCAAATGTCTCAAAGTCCCACATCGCAAACCGGAACAGCTCCCGTTTCGCGTGTTCGTTGGTTGGCCAATCAGCTTGTTTGACCGGCTCGGCTGGAGAAGAACCAATAAGAGGCATAGTCCTCTTTATGGACTGAATGTCGATCCCTGCCTTCTCCGCTGCTTCAGGGTTGATCAAGAAGCCAAGGGTGGTGCCCACGGCCACCCCGGCCAGAAATCGAAGGTCGAGGATCAATAACTGTAGCGGCTTGCCAACATAAGCGCCTCTGCTCGCAAACATCGGCATTTTCTGCTCGAATTATCTGACAATGGAGCGGGCGTCGTGCTCACGCTCTTTGCCAATGTGCTCGCAAACATCCGGGTCTGCTTGCAAACATCCGCCACGTGCTCAGATTAATTGCCAGCGACGGCATGGTCAAACCGGGACGCCTGCCTGTCGTAGTTGCTCGGTCAGCTGACGGGAATATTCGGGATCAAGGGTGCCCGCCAGGAAGGCGCGGATATACGGACATGCGCTGTGGCTTTCCCTCCTTGGCGCTTCGGGTGCAGGAGGTTCTGCAGCATGATCCGTTGTCAGGGCATCTCTTCGTCTTCAGGGGCCGCAGATCGGATATTTTGAAGATCATCTGGCATGATGGTCTGGGCGCCTGCCTTTTTACCCGGCGGCTGGAGAAGGGCCGGTTTATCTGGCCGAATATGGGATAGCATCCGTCAAGGTGGTGTAGAATTGGGACCGGGCCGTCATGATCAGGCGGCTCTGGGTGAAATTTCTCCATCGCAGCTACGCGAGGAGGTAGAGCTGAGTTTAAGTGCTGTCATTGAAGTTTCACGAGCCTGATAAACGGACGTCATATGTCGCCCATAGTGATGCAAATATTCAATCGATGCACCACTAACGATCAGGATTATTGTGATGCTGGCTCTGAACGGAGTTGCCGTGACCTATGCCAACGGCACCCAAGCTTTGAAGACAACGACATTGACGTTCAACCAGGGTCAGTTCGTCGTGCTCCTCGGTAGATCCGGCGCAGGCAAATCTACCCTC